>NZ_SCMM01000001.1:0-246478 GCF_005503345.1 Ramlibacter sp. 2FC | reverse complement strand
AGCGCGTCGGACGGCCTGTGTACGAGGCAGTCTGCGCGCTCGCCAACTCCCAACTTCTCATAACTGGGGCCTTCTCATAATGGCCGTTATGGAGAGCTCGACATAACGGCCATGAGCGGTCCTTCATCGCCTGGCGTAGCGCCTCGCCGGTAAGCTGCCGTTCGTATCAACTGGACTAGGGCCTGTTCACACTATTTTTACGAGATGCAAAAATAGTGTGAACAGGCCCTAGCAGCCGCCCAGTGGCAGGCGCGCAAAGCCAAGATGGCGCTATGACCCAACCGCAGCACAGCCACAAAAACCACTACGTGCCCCAGTGAGTTCATGGACGCACTGCGCTTGCGGCCCGCCAAGGGGCTCCGCTTCGTAAGCCAAATTGGCAAAGCTCGCGACCAGCTATCCGTGTTGATGCTGATGCAGCAGCTGCGACGGATGCACTGCATCGTGTCGGCCGAAAGCACGCTCAAGATAGTCAACGCGTCGCAGAGCCCAACAAAGTTCATCTTCTCAGACCACCCGGTGACGCTCCTCAACGCTCACGTGTTCCCTGCAGACCCTAGGCTTCCGCCCGGCGAAGAACCTCACCCGCACTGGTTGGGTACGCAGACGCTATTCCCCCTTGACGCCCTGCTCTGGAACCGGCGCGGCGAGCTCACCGAATGCACGCGCGGCAACATCGCCCTGTGCATAGACGGGCGCTGGCTCACGCTGGCGCTGGAGGCTGGCTTGCTCGACGGCTTGGGCCGCCAGCGCTGGCTGCGCGAGGGCCGCATCGCCGAGGCTGTTGTCCGCGTCGAGGACCTGCGGCGCGCCAGCGGCCTGGCTTTCTTCAACAGCCTGCGCGGCTGGCTCGACGCCGAACTGGTCTGAAGTTCAGGCGCGCCGCAGCGGCAGCGCCGCGAGGCCGCGGTAGGCGGGGTTGGCGCACCACTGCGGCTGCTCGCTGGCCAGCTGCCAGTGCGGCCCGCGCGCCAGCAGGCGCCCGAACACGACTTCGGCCTCCAGCCGCGTCAGCGCCGCGCCCAGGCAGACATGAACGCCCGAGCCGAAGGACAGCGCGCCCGGGTCGGCCCGCGTGATGTCGAGTTCTTCGGGCCGCTCGTGGCGCGCCGGGTCGCGGTTGGCCGCGCCTATCAGCGCCAGCACCAGATCGCCGCGGCGCAGCCGCTGGCCGTGCAGCATCAGGTCGGTGGTCACGCGCCTTCCCGTGTACTGCACCGGGCTGTCGTAGCGCAGCAGCTCGCGCACCGCGCCCGGCACCAGCGCCGGGTCCTGCTGCAGCAGCGCCCACTGCCCGGGCTGGCTCAGCAGCGCCTGCAGGCCGTTGCCCAGCAGGTTGCGCGTGGTCTCGTGGCCGGCGAACAGCAGCATCGCGCATTGGGCCAGCAGCTCGGCCTCGTCGCGGATCTCGCCGCGCTCGCTTGCCCGCAGCAGGCTGCTCAGCAGGTCGTCGCCCGGTGCCTGGCGCTTGGCCGCCAGCTGCTCGTGAAAGTAGCGCGTCATCGCCAGCAGGCTGGCCTGGGCGCGGCGCGCCTGTTCATGCGTGGGCTCGGGCGCGCCTATGAAGGCCGCCAGGTCGTCCGACCAGGCCATGACCTCGGCGCGGTCCGCGCCCTGGATGCCCAGGATGGTCGAGATCACGCGCACCGGCAGCGGACGCGCCACCTGGGTGATGAAGTCGAATTCATCGGCATCGTCCAGTCCGTCGATCAGCTCGTCGGCGATGCGCGCGATCTCGGGCTTGAGCCGCGCCAGCGCCTCGGGCCGGAAGGCCGGCTGCAGCAGGGCGCGCAGGCGCCCATGGTCCGGCGCGTCCAGGAACAGCAGGGCGCGCGCGAACAGCTTCTGAAAACCCGCCAGCTCGCCGCGCTCGGCCGCCGCCTGGTTCACCCAGCCGCCGGTGCGCTGCGCGGAAAAGCGCGCATCGCGCAGCACGGCTTCCACGTCGGCATGGCGCGTGAGCAACCAGGCGCCGCCGAAGAATTCCTCGCTCCAGTGGATGGGGCCGGCCTCGCGCAGCGCGCGCCAGGCCGGGTAGGGGTCGGCCAGGAAGGCCGCGTCCACCAAAGGGCCGTCCAGCGCCTGCGGGCGGCTCAGCACTGCGCTCATGCGGCCTGCTCGTCCTTGGCGGCCGGGCGCTCGCCCTGGGCGCGCAGGCCCAGGCGGGTCATCAGCGCGCGGTCGCGCTCGGCCTGCGGGTTGCTGGTGGTGAGCAGCCGGTCGCCGTAGAAGATCGAGTTGGCGCCGGCGGCAAAGCACAGGGCCTGCAGGGCCTCGTCCATCTGCTCGCGCCCGGCCGACAGCCGCACCATGGTGGTCGGCATGGTGATGCGCGCCACCGCAATGGTGCGCACGAATTCGAAGGGGTCGAGCGGCGCCTGGTCGGCCAGCGGCGTGCCCGGCACGGCCACCAGGTTGTTGATCGGCACCGACTCGGGGTAGGGGTCCAGGTTGGCCAGCTGGGCGATCAGGCCGGCGCGCTCCAGGCGGCTCTCGCCCATGCCGACGATGCCGCCGCAGCAGACGTTGATGCCGGCCTGGCGCACGTTGGACAGGGTGTCCAGCCGGTCCTGGTAGGTCCGCGTGCTGATGATCTTGCCGTAGAACTCGGGCGCGCTGTCCAGGTTGTGGTTGTAGTAGTCCAGGCCCGCGTCCTTTAGGGCCTGGGCCTGCTCGGCTTCGAGCATGCCCAGGGTCATGCAGGTCTCCAGGCCCAGGGCGCGCACCTCGCGCACCATCTCGGTCACCTTCTCCATGTCGCGCTCCTTCGGGCTGCGCCAGGCCGCGCCCATGCAAAAGCGCGTGGCGCCCTGGTCCTGGGCGGCCTTGGCCGCCTGCAGCACTTCATGGAGCGCCATCAGCTTGCTGGCCTCGACGCTGCCCTCGTGGTGGGCCGACTGGGGGCAATAGCCGCAATCCTCGCTGCAGCCGCCGGTCTTGATCGACAGCAGGGTCGAGAGCTGGACCTCGTTGGGGTCGAAATGTTCGCGGTGCACCTGCTGGGCGCGGTGCAGCAGGTCCATGAAGGGCAGGGCGAACAGGGCTTCGACCTGGTCGACGCTCCAGCGCTGGGCGGCCGGGGCGCTGGGCAGGGTGCGCGGGCGCAGGTTCGAGACGTCGATGGTGGAAACGGTGGTCATTCCAGGTCCTTCCTCAGGGTTCAGGCGGCAACAATGGCGCTGGTGAATCTCGCTCCACCGGGCGTTGCCAGAGTGCGCGCAACGCCGCCTTGCGCCAAACTGTGAGGTCCAGCGGCGCCGAGACAGTGGCACCGAGGTTGCGCAGCAGCCCGTCGTGCACACCGTAGATCAAGCCATGAACGCAAAGCCGCTGGCCACGCCGCCAAGCCTCGCGCACACTCGGCAGGCGAGCCACCTGACCGACCTGCTCAACGACATTGATCTCGCACAGCCTGTCGGCCCGCTGCCGCCCCGCCGGTAAGGCATCAAGGCGCCTTGCATGGATGTAGCGCAGGTCTTCGACCTGGTGCAGCCAGCTGTCCACCAAGCCGAGCATTCGGCCTTCGAGCACGGCCTGAATGCCGCCGCAACCATAATGCCCGACGATCATGATGTGCGCCACCTTCAGCACATCCACCGCGTACTGGATGACCGACAGGCAGTTCAGGTCGTTGTGCATCACCAGATTGGCAACGTTGCGATGCACGAACACCTCGCCCGGCTGCAGTCCGATAATTTCATTGGCCGGCACGCGGCTGTCAGCACAGCCTATCCACAGGTAGCGCGGTGACTGCTGGTCGGCAAGGCGGCGGAAGAAACCCGCGTCCTGCTCGCGCATGCGCCGCGACCATGCACGGTTGTTGCGGAACAGCAGATCGAGCTCATCCATGGGCACGATATTGCCCACGGGGCCATCACATGTCTTGCGTCGACTGGTTAGCCTGCGCCGCTGTGCCGGCCACGCACGGCGAGCTTGCGCGAACCTGCCAGGATGGCCTTGGGAGTCAATCCAAAGGCTAGGCGGATCGAGTGACTGAAATGCGTCGAATCTGGGTAGCCGGCGTCGAGCGCGATCTCCACCAGGGGTGCGTCGCTGGTCGCGCGGTGCAACAGGTGGCGCGCACGCCGCCACGAGCGAAAACGCCTGAA
The DNA here is from genome assembly GCF_005503345.1 of Ramlibacter sp. 2FC. Lineage (NCBI taxonomy): Bacteria > Pseudomonadati > Pseudomonadota > Betaproteobacteria > Burkholderiales > Comamonadaceae > Ramlibacter > Ramlibacter sp. 2FC. The sequence goes on along the minus strand of NZ_SCMM01000001.1, from coordinate 242,369 downwards.
CGGCACGCCCACCTCGGCCTTGAAAAGGTGCACGAAACGCGACAGCGACAGGTGGGTATCGGCAGCGAACGCTTCACCCGTGTTGCGGGCGCAGGGGTCGCGCTTGATCGCATCGAGAACGGCCCGGATGCGCGCATCCACCTTGCGGGGTGGCAGGCGTTCGCCGAGCACGGTTGTGTCGAAATCGGCCAGCGCGGCTTCGTCGTCGCCGGCAATGCGCAGGCGCGCACAGGCGGCGCGCACGCGTTCGACAAACGCCCGCTCGTCAATGCCGCCGCGGCCGCGCAGCCATTGCGGTAAACGCGCTTCCTCGACCGTCTCGGGCTCGATCAGGATCACGCCGACGCCGCGCGCCTCGCAGCGCACACGGTGCGGGACATAAGGCGGCACCACCGCCACGAGTGAACACTGCCATTCGCGATCGGCGATCGACAGATCGATCGGCGCCTCAAGCCCGACGTAGATCACATAGGCCCCGAGCGAGCGCAGCGAAGGTGTGCCCAGCAGCCCAGCGTAGAGCACGCGGTCCGGATCGATCCACATGACGCGCCCGGCTTCCATGCCGGCTATTCTATCCTTGCGGTCCCAGCCCAGGGCCCGGTATGGTCAGGCCTCCTTCAGCAAACCGGGCTGCCAGGATGAACTCGCTTTCCCGGCGCGTCGCAACGGCCCAGGGGGCCAGCTTGCGATCGCCCGTTCAAGACCCTTCCGCTGCCCGCATCCGGCCGTGTGCAGTACCGGCCGGACGGTTTCGCCCTCAATCGGGCCTCACGTACTTGGAGACGATCTGCCAGCGTCCGTCCTGCAGCTGCGACAGCCGGGACGCGTTGCTGCCGAGCCGCTTGGTGGCGGAGAAGCTCATCTCGGGCGTACCGAAGATATCGGGAGGAATCGCCAGGCCGTCCATGGCCTTCACGAAGCTTTCGGTATTCAGGTTCGGGCCGGCCTTCGCCAAGCCCTTGATCAGGATGTCGGCGATGACATAGCCATAAGCGGAGAACATGGAGGGGTCGTCGCCGTAGCGGGTCTTGTACTTCTTGGCCCAGAAGCCCACCTCGGGCGAGGTGTCGTCGGGGTAAGGCAGCTGTGTCGTCATCGTGGTGTACATGCCGTCCATGACCTTTCCGCCAAGCTTGGGGATCAACTCGGTGTAGGCCGCAGAGGTGCCCAGGAAAACCGGGTTGAAACCGATCTTGCGCGCCTCGCTGATGGCGCCCACGGTCTCGCGGATGATGGTGCCGAGCACCACCAATTCGCAGCCTGCCGACTTCATGCGCGCGACCTGGGACGAGAAGTCGGTCGCCCCACGCTTGAAGCTGGTCTTCTCGACAAGCACGAGGTTCATCTGCTTCACTGCCGCCTCGGCGCCGCGCATGACCTCCAGGCCGAACTCGTCGTCCTGATAGAGGGTGCAGATTTTCGTCAGGCTCTTCTCCTTGGCCATGCGCGGCAGCACGGCGCGGACCTGGTCGAAGTATGGCGCGAAGAACGCGTACTTGAGCCGGTGGTGCGGCTCGTACATCTCGCGCGCCGCGTTCATCGGCAGGACGTTGGGAACGTTCCTCTCGAACTGCACCGGCATCGCCGCCATGTTGTGGGCGCTTCCCAGGTGGCCCAGCATCGCGAAGATCTTGTCCTGATTCACCAGTTTCTGCGCCGCGAGGACGGCGCGCTTGGGGTCATAGGCCGAGTCCTCCACCAGCAGCGTGATCTTGCGGCCGTGAACGCCGCCCTGCTCGTTCGATTCATCGATGCGCAGTTGCATGCCCTGTCGCGCCTGCTTGCCATAGGCGGCGATCGGACCGGACAGGTCCTGTATCGTTCCGATGACGATGCGGTCCCTGCTGACGCCCTGGCTCTGCGCCCAGGTCGTGCCGGTCGCGGCGAGCGACAGGGCGATCGACAACGTGGTGAGGATGTTGCGTTTCATCTTTGTCTCCTTCGGTAAGGTGGGATTCGGTCGGTCGTCACCGGCCGGTGTACATGCCGTCGATCAACGCGGCGTACTTCTTTTGAACCAGGCTGCGCTTGAGCTTCATGGTCGGCGTCAGTTCCTCGTCCTCGGCGCCGAGCTGGGTGTCGAGCAGGCGGAAAGCCTTGACCTGCTCGACGCGCGCGAACTTGGCGTTGACCTTGTCGATCTCGCGCTGGATCAGGTCCTGCACTTCCTTGGCCCGCGTCAGGCTGGCGTAGTTGGAGAAGGGAACGTCGTTGTCCTGGGCGAACTTCTCGACGTTGTCCTGGTCGATCATCACGAGCACGGTCAGGTAAGGGCGTTTGTCGCCGATCACCACCGCGTCGGTGATATAGGGCGAGAACTTCAGCTCGTTCTCGATCTCGCTGGGAGTGATGTTCTTGCCTCCGGCCGTGATGATGATGTCCTTCATGCGGTCCGTGATGCGGAAGTAGCCGTCCGCGTCCACCGTGCCGACATCGCCGGTGTGAAGCCAACCCTGCGCGTCTATCGTCTCGGCTGTCTTCTCGGGCTGGTTGAGGTAGCCCATGAACACGTTGGGGCCGCGAATCAGCAGCTCGCCAGTGGCGGGATCGAGCTTCACCTCGTTGTGCGGACAAGCAGGGCCGATCGAGCCGGGCTTGATACGACCAAGCGGCATGGCAGTCGACGCGCCGCCCGACTCCGTCTGGCCCCACAGCTCCAGCATCGGGATGCCCAGCGCCAGGTACCAGCGCACGAGGTCGGGAGAAATCGGCGCAGCGCCTGTAACCACGAAGCGAGCGCGGTGCACGCCGATCAGCTTGCGCACGTTGCCAAGCACCAGCCAGCGCGCCAGCGCAAACCGCGCCTTCAGGACCGCGCCCACTCCCTGCCCCGCCAGCACGCGGTCGGCAACGTCGCGCCCGACGCCTATCGCCCATCGGTAGGCGAGCTGCTGCACGCGCCCGGCCTCCGACACGGCCATGGTCACGGCCGAGTAGAACTTCTCCCACACGCGCGGCACTGCCATGAATACCGTCGGTGCGATCTCGCGCACGTTCTCGGGCACGGTGTCGGGGTTCTCGACGAAGTTGAGCACCGCGCCCGTGTAGACGCCCAGGTACTCGCCGAACACGCGCTCGGCGACGTGGCACAAAGGGAGGAAGCACATGCGCTGGTCGCGCCCGCTGTGCGGAAAGCACTCCTGCAGGCCGCGCAGAGAGTGCAGCAGGCCCGCATGGCTGTGCATCGCGCCCTTGGGCTTTCCGGTGGTGCCCGAAGTGTAGACCAGGATGGCCAAGTCGCCGGGCGCGCGGCAGCCGCGCCTGCGGTCGAACTCGCCCGGATGGGCCAGGTCGTGCGCCACCCCCTGCTCGCGCAGTTCGGCCAGGCTCAGCACCATGGGGTCGCTGAACTGCCGCAGGCCCTTGGTGTCGAACACGACGATGCGTCGCAACAACGGCAACGACGCGCGCGCCTCGAGCGCCTTGTCGAGCTGCTCCTCGTCTTCGACAAACAGCACCCTGGTGCGCGAGTCCTCGCACAGGTACTGCACTTGGCTCGCCGCGTCGGTGGGGTAGATCCCGTTGGCCACCCCGCCGGCGCTGAGGACGGCCAGGTCGGCGATCACCCATTCGACCACCGTGTTCGACAGGATGGACACGCATTCACCAGGTTCCAAGCCGATCGCGGCCAGCCCCATCGCCGTCTCGCGCACCGCCTGCGCCGTGGCGCGCCAAGTCCAGCTGCGCCAGACGCCCAGCTCCTTCTGCCGCATGAACACGGTGTCGCCGCGTGCCGCGACCGCGTTCCAGAACAGTTCGGACAGCGTCTCTCCAGCCACGGCGCCATCGGTACGCATCTGAGGCCTTGCCGATCCCGAGAAATTGAGCATCTGTAGTCTCCTTCCGTCAGCGCCAGGTTTTTTTCTTCTTCCAGCGCCGCTCGCCGCGCGCGCCGGATTCCTTCATGCCGAGGTAGAACTCCTTGATGTCGTCCTTCTCGCGCAAGCGCTCACAGCTGTCTTCCATCACGATGCGTCCGTTCTCCAACACATAGCCGCGGTCGGCGGCGTTGAGCGCCATGTTGGCGTTTTGCTCGACCACGAGGATGGTGGTGCCGCGTTCGCGGTTGATGCGCACCACGATCTCGAAAATTTCCTTGGTCAGCTTGGGCGAGAGCCCCAGACTGGGCTCGTCCAGCAGGATCAGTTCGGGCGCAGCCATGAGCGCGCGCGAGATGGCCAACATCTGCTGCTGGCCGCCCGACAGGAGGCCTGCGCTTTGGTGCGCACGTTCGCGCAAGACCGGGAAATACCCGAACACCGTTTCCATGTCTCGCGCGACGCCATCGCGATCGCGCCGCGTGTAGCCTCCCATGAGCAGGTTGTCCCTCACCGAGAGCAGGGGAAACACCTCGCGCCCCTCAGGCGCATGGCTCAGTCCAAGCTGCACGATATGGGCGGGGTCCTTGGCGACGATGTCGTGGCCGTTGAACTCGATGCCGCCTTTGCGCGGTGCGAGGATCCCGGAGACCGTCTTCAGGATGGTCGTCTTGCCGGCGCCGTTGGAGCCGAGCACCGTGACGACCTCGCCCTTGCGCACCGTCAGGCTGACCCCGCGGATGGCCTTGACCGGTCCATAGGCGCTCTCGACGTTGGAGAGCTTGAGGATATCGGCGCTCATGCGACCTCCTTCATCGGAACCTGTGCAACAGGCGCGGCCGGTCGGCGCAGCGACGCTGCATCGTCAGCCGTTCCCAGGTAGGCCTCGATCACGGCCGGGTTCGACTGCACCTCGGCGGGTGTGCCCAGTGCCAGCACCTGGCCCTGGCTCATCGCCAGGACACGGTCGGACACCTTGGACACCAGGCTCATGTCGTGCTCGACCATCAGCACGGTGATGCCCAGATCGCTCTTGATGTCCTCGATCCAGAAGGCCATGTCGGCCGTCTCCTCGACGTTGAGTCCCGATGAGGGCTCGTCCAGCAACAGCAGCCTAGGTTCGGTGGCTAGCGCGCGCGCCAGCTCCACCACCTTGCGTACCCCGTAGGGAAGTCCGGCCACCACCGAGTCGCGGTAATGCTGCAGGTCGAGGAACTCGATCACCTCCTCCACCTTGCGCCGCGTCTCGCGTTCGGCGCTGCGCACGGAAGGCAGGAACATCAGCTGGCTCCAGAAGCCTCCGCTGCTGTGTACGTGGCGCCCGATCAGCAGGTTCTGCAGCACGGTGGCGTGCTCGAACAACTCGATGTTCTGGAAGGTGCGCGCGATGCCCATCCCGGCCACCGCATGCGGCGCCACACGGTCGAGCGCTTGGCCGTCGAAGACAAGGCTTCCCCCCGTGGGCGCGTAAATGCGGCTGATCAGGTTGAACACCGTCGTCTTGCCGGCACCGTTGGGGCCGATCAAGGTAAACACCTCGCCGCGCTGCACGTCGAAGCTCACGCCGTTGACGGCCAGAACGCCGCCAAAGCGGACCTGCAGGTCGCGCGCGGCGAGCAGCGCATTGTTGAGGCAGGTCGTGTGCTTGGTCACTTGAGCCGCTCCGATTTCTGGAAGGAACGCTGACGCTTGAACATCCCGCGCCGGTAGAACGGGAACAGCTCGAACCAGGTGCGCAGCTTGAGCCAGCGGCCGTACAGGCCCATCGGCTCCAGCAGCACGAACGCGACCAGCACCAGACCGTACACCATGGCCTGCAGGCCGGGCGCCTGCCCCACCGCCGCAGGCAGCAGATCCTTGCCTGCGGCGATGAGTTGCGGCATCGCGATCAGGAACACGGCGCCGAGGAAGGCCCCATGCACGGAACCGAGCCCGCCGATCACCACCAGCAGCAGCAGGTCCACCGACTGCGCGATGCCGAACTGGTCGGGCGACAGGAAGCGGATCTTGTGCGCATACAGGGCGCCGGCCACGCCGGCCAGCGCCGCCGACAGGGCAAAGGCCAACGTCTTGTAGTAAGCCAGGCGAATTCCCATGCTCTGCGCCGAGATCTCCGAGTCGCGGATCGCAACGAAGGCTCGGCCGATCGGCGAACGCAAGAGGTTGAGCACGCCCAGGGTGGCCAACACGGTACAGGCCAGGCAGACAAAGTAGAACGACATGTCGGTGTCGGCCTTCCAGCCGAACGCATTGGCGCTTCCCACCGACATGCCGGCGTTACCGCCGGTGACCGATTCCCAGCGCGCAAGAACCTCCTCGACGATGAAGCCAAAGGCCAGCGTCGCGATGCCCAGGTACACGCCCTTGATGCGCAGCGCCGGCAAGCCGACGAGCACGCCGACCGCGGCCGACAGCGCCGCAGCCACGGCCATCGACGCAGGCAGCGGCCAGCCCTGCGCCGTCAGCACCGCCTGCGTGTAGGCGCCCACGCCCAGGAAAGCGGCGTGGCCGATGGAGATCTGTCCGGTAAAGCCGGCCAGCAGCATCAGCCCCAGCCCCGCAATCGCATAGATCAGGATGAAGCTCAGCTGGGCGAGACCGTAGTCACCCAGCCACCACGGGGCAAGCAGGAGAACCGAAAGCAGCAGCCCGTACCAGAAGCGGTGGCCGCCGTGTTTGGCCAGGTCGATGTCCTGGCCATAGTCCGTTTTGAAGACGTATCGCACGGCTTAGACCTTCTTGTGCAGTTTTTCGCCGAACAGACCGTTCGGCTTGAGCATCAACATGACGAGCACGACGACATACGCCGCGACATCCTTGAAACCTTCGGGCAGGTAGAAGCCCGCCAACGCCTCCACGGCGCCAACCAGGACGCCGCCGACGATGGCCCCGGGCAGGCTGCCAAAGCCCCCCACCACCGCCGCCGGAAACGCTTTCAAGCCGATGAAGCCCATGTTGGCGTGCACGAAGGTGATGGGCGCGAGCAGCAGGCCCGCGACGGCGGCCACTGCCGCGGCGAGCCCCCAGACCAGGCCGTTCAGGCGCTGCACCGGGATGCCCATGTAATAGGCGGCCAGCTGGTTCTGCGATGCGGCCTGCATCGCGATGCCGATGCGGCTGAAGCGGAACATGAGGTACAGCAGCACGCAGAGCACGGCAGTCACGCCGATCACCATCAATTGCGCCAGCCCCAGCACGAGGCCGCCCACTTGTATGGCGCCCACGGCGTAGGGCACCGGCAGCGTGTGCGTCTCGGTGCCGACGGCCGGAATCATGGTGATCGCGCCACGGGCGATATAGCCGATGCCGATGGTCAGCATCACGATCGAAAAAGCCGGCTGACCCAGCACCGGGCGGATGGCCAGGCGCTCCAGGCCCATGCCCAGCAGGCCCATCGCGGCAATGGCCGCCACTACCGCCAGCCAGAACGGAAAGCCGAGCACCGTCATCAGCACGAGCCCGGCAAAGGCGCCCAGCATCATCAGCTCGCCTTGGGCAAAGCTGACGGTCTCGGTTGCCTTGTAGATCAGGACGAAGCCGAGCGCGATCAGGCCGTAGATACAACCCTGCGCCGCACCGCCGATCAGGATTTGCAAAACATCCAAACCAGTCTCCTCATTGTCGTGGGCCAAACAGCCGCTCTGTGTGCCGATAGGTTAGGGACGACGCAGGCTGCTGTCTTGCGCAAAGTAGCTGGCGCTGGCCGTCAGAGTTCGCGCACAGGATGGGCTGTTCAGTCCCTGAATGCCGGTGCGCGCGATGCCCTGGCGGCCAGTGCCGCCTCGGCCAGATCGTCGGAATAGAGCATGGCCGCGTTCCAGGTGGCAACGTAGTTCAGGCTTTCGGCCACAGGGCGGTCGCGCACGTAGCTGATCATCTCCTTGGTGCCGCGCAGGCACAGCGGCGATTTGGTGGCAAGCGTGCGGGCCAGCTCGGCCACGCCGGCAGCCAGCGCTTCACGCGACGCATAGCAGCGATTGACCAGCCGCATCTGCGCCGCCTCCTCGCCGCCGACGCGCCGCGCCGTGTAGGCAAGCTCGCGCGCCATCCCCTCGCCGATCAGCCTGGGCAGCCGCTGCAGGGTGCCGAGGTCGGCGACCAAGCCCACGTCGATTTCCTTGACCGAGAACCAAGCCTCGGCGCTGCAGTAACGCAGGTCGCAGGCCGTGATGATGTCGACGCCGCCGCCCACGCAGGCCGCATGCACCTCGGCAATGAGGGGTTTTCGGCAACGCTCTATCGAGCTGACGGTGTCCTGCAGATCCAGGATAGACCGCCGCGTTTTCTCTCGCGCCCGCGCGTCGCAGGCATCTGCGTTCGCAGCCTTCAGTCCGGACAGCATGGCAAGGGCGATGCCCGCCGAGAAATGCGCTCCGGCCGCACACAAGATGCCCACCCGCGCTGGCGTCGTGGTGTCCAGCCACTGCATCGCCTCGCGCAGCTCACGCCACATGACAGCATTGATGGCATTGGCCTTGTGCGGGCGACTGAGCTCGATGCGGGCAACACCGGCCTCGAGCGAAAGCCTGAGAGTCTCGAACGCAGGAACGGGAGGTGCATTCGTTCCGGCTCCCCCGTTCATCAGATCGCTCATCAGGAGGCCCCCGCCTGACCGGCCAGCTCGAGCGTGGACTTCACGCTTTCGAGCGCGCCTCCGCCATCACAGGGGATCAGGGCGCCCGAGATGTAGCTCGCGTAGGGCGAAGCCAGGAACAGCGCCAGGTTCGCGATGTCCTCCGGAACGCCGAAGCGCTGCAGCGGCACCCTGGCAGCTGCCCGGACTTGGTCCGCCTCGGTCGGCGCCATCAGGCGCTTCGCGCCCTCGGTGCCTTCGATCGGCCCCGGTGAAATGGAGTTGATGCGGATGCCCTCGCCTCCCCACTCCAGCGCGAGCACGCGCGTGAGCTGATCGACGCCGGCCTTGGCCGCGCAGGCATGGGCCTGGTAGCGCATCGGAATGTAAGACTGGGGCGCCGTGATGTTGATCACCGCCGCGCCCGGCCGGCGCAGGTGCGCATAGGCCTGTCGCATCACGTGGAAGCTGCCGATCAGGTCGATGTCGACCACCACCTTGAAGCCGTTGGCCGACATGTCCTTGGCTTCACACAGAAAGTTGCCGGCCGCGCCGGACACCAGCACGTCGATGGGGCCGAAGCGCTCGACCGATGCCGCGAAAGCCCGCCCCACGGCGTCGAAGTCGCGCACATCGGCGCAAACACCGAACACCTCACCGCCATGGGCGCCAAGCCGGACCTGCGCCGCCTCGACGTTCTCGGCCTTGCGGCTGGCGACTGTGATGCGCGCGCCACGCCGCGCAAAGGCATCGGCAATGCCGAGGTTGATGCCGGTGGTGCCGCCGAACACGAACACATGGCGGTCTTTGAAATCGATATCGACTAACACAAACGCTCCTGGTAGTTGTAGAGGGCCAGACGGCGCGAGCCAGCGAAGATGTCACGCGGCTTGAGCCCGTAGAACTGGCGAATCGAGTGGCTGAAATGGGTGGAGTCGGGATAGCCCGCGTCCAGGGCAACGTCGGTCAGGCTGGATTGCCGCGTCACGTACTGAAGCAGGCTGCGCGCGCGCTTCCAGGTGCGCAGGGCGCGGAACGAGCTCCCTGTTTCCTGCTTGAACAGGTGCAGGAAGCGCGAGAACGACAAGTCAACCGAGGCGGCCGCTTCCTCCGCCGTGAGCTGGCCGGCAGGATCGCGCTTGATCTGCGCCAGCACGGCCGCGATGCGAGGATCGATGCTGCGCGGCACCAGTGCCTGTCCAAACAGCGCCTGGTCGAAGTCGAGCGCGGCGAGGTCGACGTCGCGACCGGCCTGAAGCAGATGGGCATAGATCTCGCGCACGCGCCGAGCCGCCAATGGCGCCTCGACCACCCCTGCGCGCGCCGTCAAGAAGGCGGGCAACGCCGCCGTATCGACCGACTCGGCCTCCACGGTCACATTGCAGACCAGTCGGCTGCCGGCCAAGAGGCGATGGGGTACGAAAGGAGGGACCACGATCAGCTCGCCGCATTCCCAGGGGCCGCCGTCGATGCTGACGCTGTGCGGCTCGTCCAGCGACACATACATGGCCCACCCGCCCAGCGTGCGCGACGAGGTCTTCCCGAGCAGGCCTGCGTACAGCACCCGGTCGGCGCTCAGCCACATGAGCCGATCGGATCTCCTTGCCTGTTCCGCTTGCATGGTCCCAGTCTCCTTGTGTCGCGTGTGAGCAAGGTAGCCGCGCGAAACGCTCAGGTCTTGTGTCAGCTGGCTATTCAAGGGAAAACCCTAGCCAGCCAGCGCCAGCAGCCAGTTTGCACAAGCACACCGGACCACCTCGACGCTACGCTGCAACCTCCAACTGGAGATGAAGATGGCAACGAGCACAATGGTGGACTCCAAACGGGTCCGTATCGGAGGCGCATCCGGGTTCTGGGGCGACAGCATGGTAGGCGCACCGCAGCTCGTGCGCTCGGGGCGGATCGACTACCTGGTGTTCGATTACCTCGCCGAGACGACGATGGCCATCCTCGCCGCCGCGCGGCGCAAGAACGCTGAGGCAGGCTACGCGACCGACTTCGTCGACGTCGCGATGAAGGCCGTGCTGCCCGACGTGATGCGGCAAGGCATCAAGGTTGTTGCCAATGCTGGCGGCATCAATCCCCAGGGCTGCGCCGACGCGCTGCGCCGCGTCGCGCAAGCCCATGGCCTGTCGCCGCGCATCGCCGTGGTCGAAGGCGACGATGTGAGCCCGCTGCTGCCCGAGCTGCGCGCAGCCGGGCAGCGCGACATGTTCTCCGGAGAGCCACTGCCCGAGCGCGTGCTGAGCGCCAACGCGTACCTGGGTGCCCTGCCGATCGCCCGGGCGCTCGACGCCGGTGCCGACATCGTGATCACCGGCCGCTGCGTCGACAGCGCTGTCACGCTGGGCCCCTTGGTGCACGAATTCGGCTGGGGTTTCGACGAATACGACAAACTGGCCGGCGGCAGCCTCGCCGGCCACATCATCGAGTGCGGCTGCCAGGGCAGCGGCGGCCTCTTCACCGACTGGGAGCAGGTGCCCGACTGGGCCGGCATAGGCTATCCAATCGTCGAATGCGAAGCCGACGGCAGCTTTACGGTGACCAAGGCCCCCAACACCGGGGGCCTGATCACCCGCGCCGCCGTCGCCGAGCAGTTGCTTTATGAAATCGGCGACCCCGGCGCTTACCTGCTGCCGGACGTGATCTGTGATTTCCGCCAGGTGAGCATCGAGCAGGTCGGTGCCGAGCATGTGCGCGTCAGCGGAGCCCGGGGCCTGGCGCCAACCGACCAATGCAAGGTCAGCACGACGGTGCTCGACGGCTTCCGCTGCGCCGGCACCATGGTCATCATCGGCATGGATGCAGCCGCCAAGGCCCGGCGCACCGGCGAGGCCATTTTGACCCGCACGCGCGCCATCTTCCGCGAGCGGGGGCTACCCGACTACAGTGCCACCCACATCGAGGTCATAGGCGCCGAGACAATGTACGGCCCGCACGCGCGCACCGCAGCGGCGCGCGAAGTGATGATGCGCGTCGTGGTCAACCATGCGAGCAAGGAGGCACTGGAGATTTTTGCGCGCGAGATCGCGCCGTCCGGCACCTCATGGTCGCCCGGCACGACCAGCCCGGGCGGCGGGCGGCCGTCGGTGTCACCGCTCGTCAAGCAGATTGCCTTCCTGATCGACAAGCGCCGGCTCAGGCCCGCCTACCTGCTCGACGGCGAGCGCAAGGCGGTCGAGCTGCCGATGCCAGGCGGCGCGGTACCGGCAAGCGAAGCTCTCGAGCCCGCTCCCTGGCCGGCCAGCGACGATGCGGGCGTGGCGGTGCCGCTCGTCAAACTGGCCTGGGCGCGCAGCGGCGACAAGGGCAACCTGTCGAACATCGGACTCATCGCGCGGCGACCGGAGTGGCTGCCGCTGCTGTGGCGTGAGGTGACACCCGAAACCGTCAAGGCCTACTTCGCCCATCTCGTCAAGGGCTCGGTGCGGCGCCACTACCTGCCCGGCATCGCTGCCATGAACCTACTGCTGGAAGACGCACTGGATGGCGGCGGGCCCACTTCGATGCGCATGGACCCGCTTGGCAAGGGCATGGCGCAAATGTTGCTGGATCTGCCGGTCCGGGTGCCAATGTCGGTCGCAGCAGTGCTTTAGATGAACAAAGATAGAGTAGGTTTTCAATGATTCGACGTCCTGGTCAGGAGTCCGGAGGGCCGGACACCCTCGGGATATCTGGCGCTCACTGATCGGCTACGGCGCGGCGTGCCGGATCGACCACTTGGCGCAAGACAGCGCGCGCGCGGCCACCTACGCTTGCCGGGTCCTGCCCTGATCGGAATCTCACCATGTCCCAAGCTGTCGTGACCCTCCGCGCCGAAGGCGCCATTGGCATCCTGACCATCAACAACCCGCCTGTCAACGCGCTGTCGCCCGCGGCGGTGCAAGGCCTCATCGAAGGCCTGGCCGTGTTTGAGGCCAACCCCGCGCTCAAGGCACTGGTGGTGCACTGCGAAGGCCGCAGCTTCGTGGCCGGCGGCGACATCGCCTCGTTCGAAGACCCCGCCTTCAGTGCCACGCCGTACAACCAGTTCCTGGGCCGGCTGGAAGCCAGCGCACGCCCGGTGGTGGCCGCGCTGCACGGCACCGCGCTCGGCGGCGGCCTGGAGCTGGCGATGGCCTGCCACTGGCGCGTGGCCGCGCCCGGCACACGCGTGGGACTGCCCGAGGTCAAGCTTGGCCTGATCCCGGGGTCGCTGGGCACGCAGCGGCTGCCGCGCCTGGTCGGCGCCGAGCGCGCACTCGACCTGATGCTCTCGGGCCGCATGGTCGATGCGAAGCAGGCCCAGGCCCTCGGCGTCGTGGACGAAATCAGCGAGCAGCCGCCGCTGCAGGCTGCGCTGGCAAGGGCTCAGGCGCTGCTGAAGCAGGACTGGGCGCCGCGACGCACCAGCGAGCTCACCGCGGCCCCGGCCAGCCTCCCCGCAGGCCTGCTGGACCAAGCGCTCGCGCAGGCCAGGGCCAAGCCGCGGTATCCCGCTCACGAGGCCATCGTGGAATGTGTGCGCGCCGCCAGCACACTGCCCTTCGCACAGGGCGAGGCTGTCGAAGCCCGGTGGTTCGCGCGCGTGCTGAGCTCGGACACTTCCAAGGCCATGCGTCACCTGTTCTTCGCCGAACGCGCGGCCGAGAAGATTCCCGGCCTGCCCAGGGACCTGGCCCTGCGCCCGATTCGCAAGGTGGGGGTGCTGGGCGCCGGCACCATGGGCGGCGGCATCGCCATGAGCTTCATCAACGCCGGCTTCGAAACGGTGTTGGTGGAAGCCTCGGCAGATGCACTGGAACGCGGCCTGAGCACGGTGCGCAGGAACTACGATGCAAGCGTGAGCAAGGGCAAGCTCAGCGCCGAGGAGCGCGACCGCCGCCTGGCCCGCCTGACGCCGTCCCTCGAGGACACCGACCTGGGCGACTGCGACATCGTGATCGAGGCCGCGTTCGAGAACCTGGCGCTCAAGCAGCAGATCGCGCAGCGCCTGGGTCAGATCTGCAAGCCCGGCGCCATCATCGCCACCAACACTTCAACGCTGGACGTGAACGCGATCGCCGACGCCTCGGGGCGGCCCGCCAACGTGCTGGGCATGCACTTCTTCAGCCCGGCCAATGTGATGCGCCTGCTCGAGGTCGTGCGCGGCGCCAAGACCGACCCGGGCGTACTGGCCACCGTGATGAAGCTCGCGCGCAGCATCGCCAAGGTGGCCGTGGTCTCCGGCGTGTGCTACGGCTTCATCGGCAACCGCATGGCCGAGGTCTACATGCGCGAGGCCGAGTTCCTGATGCTCGAAGGCGCCACGCCCGGTCAGATCGACAAGGCCATCGAGAGCGTGGGCCTGGCCATGGGGCCATGCCGCATGCTGGACATGGCCGGCATCGACGTGGGTGCCAAGACCATCATCGAGCGCGAGAAGGCCGGCGGTCTGCCGACCGACCCTACCTACCGCGTGATGGTGCGCAAGCTGTTCGAACTGGGCCAGCTTGGCCAAAAAACCGGTGCCGGCTACTACCGCTACGAGGGGCGCACCCCGGCCCCCAACCCCGACACGCAAGCCATCTGCGAGGCGCTGGCGAAGCAGTACGGCATCGCTCGGCGCAGCGACATCACCGACACCGAGATCATCGAGCGCCTGCTCTACAGCATGGTCAACGAGGGCGCGCGCATCCTCGAAGAAGGCATCGCCTATCGGGGCAGCGACATCGACGTGGTGTGGACCGCCGGCTACGGCTTCCCAGACCACCAGGGCGGACCGATGTTCATGGCCGACGAGCGCGGCCTGAAGCACGTGGTGGAGCGCCTGGACCACTACGCCGCCACGCGCGGCAACCGCTTCGGCTACTGGACGGTCAGCCCCCTGCTGCGCCGCCTGGCCAGCGAAGGCCTCCGCCTCTCGCAATACGCGGGCTGATCCCCCCACACACCAACCACCGGAGATCCCATGAGAGAAGCCGTCATCGTGTCCACCGCCCGCACCCCCATCGGGCGGGCCTTCAAGGGCGCCCTGAACAACATCAAGTCGCCCACCATGCTGGGCCACGTCATCCACCACGCGGTCGAGCGATCGCGCGTCGATCCGGCCGAGATCCAGGACGTGGTCATCGGCTCCGTGCTCACGGCCGGCACTGCCGGCATGAACCTGGCGCGCAACGCGGCCATTGCCGCCGGCCTGCCGCTGGAGGTCGCGGGCCAGACCATGGACCGCCAGTGCGCCTCCGGCCTGATGGCCATCGCCACCGCCGCCAAGCAGGTGGTGGTCGACGGCATGGACGTTGTCGTGGCCGGCGGCCAGGAAAACATCACCGCGGTGCAGAACGCCTACATGAAGTGGGCCGCCGCCGAAGCCGACCCGGCCGTCATCGCCAACGCCACGCACGCCTACATGTCCATGCTGCAGACGGCCGAATTCGTGGCGAAGAAATACAACATCAGCCGCGAGGCGCAAGACCAGTACTCGCTGCAATCGCAGCAGCGCACCGCCGCCGCCCAGCAGGCCGGCCGCTTCGACGCCGAGATCGTGCCCATCACCACCCAGATGGCCGTGACTGACAAGGTCACCGGCGAGGTGAACTGCAAGGAAGTGACCCTCGCGCACGACGAAGGCAACCGCCCCGACACCACCATCGAGGGCCTGCGCGGCCTCAAGCCCGTGATCGAAGGCGGCGTCATCACCGCCGGCAACGCCAGCCAGCTCTCCGACGGCGCCTCCGCAAGCGTGCTCATGGAGCGCGCCCTGGCCGAGAAACGCGGCCTGTCCGTGCTCGGCGTCTACCGCGGCATGGCCGTGGCCGGCTGCGCGCCCGAGGAAATGGGCATCGGTCCCATCTACGCCATCCCCAAGCTGCTCAAGCAGCACGGCCTGAAGGTCGGCGACATCGGCCTGTGGGAGCTCAACGAGGCCTTCGCCTGCCAAGCCCTGTACTGTCGCGACCACCTGGGCATCGATCCGGCCACCTACAACGTCGACGGCGGTGGCGTCTCCATCGGCCACCCCTATGGCATGACCGGCGCCCGCCTCGTGGGCCACGCCCTCATCGAAGGCAAGCGCCGCGGCGCCAAGTACGTGGTTGTGACCATGTGCGTGGGCGGCGGCATGGGCGCGGCGGGCCTGTTCGAGGTGGCCTGATCGCCCTGGCCCGGCGCAGGCCGCGCCGGGTTTCCTGAAACGCAAAAGCCCGGACATGCCCAGGCTTCTTGTTGGGAAAGCTTACGCTCAGTTCGCCGCTTCGCGCAGCTTGTACTTGAGGATTTTGCCGGTGGGGTTGCGCGGCAGGGCGTCGACGATGCGCAATTGCTTGGGCACTTTGTAGCGGGCCAGGCGTTCGCTGGCGAACTCGCGCATTTCGTCGAGGGCGAGGCTGGTGCCGGGCCTGAGGGCGACGACCGCCACCACGGCTTCTCCCCATTGCGGGTCGGGGGCGCCGATGACGGCGACCTCGGCCACCGAAGGGTGGGCGTGGAGCACGCTCTCGACCTCGGCCGGATAGACGTTCTCGCCACCGGTGATGACCATGTCCTTCACCCGGTCGCAGATGTAATAGAAGCCGTGTTCGTCGAAGTAGCCCACGTCACCGGTGCGGAACCAATGGTCGTCGCTGATGGCGTTGCGGGTGGCCTCTGGCTGGTTCCAGTAGCCGCGGGTGACGTTCATGCCGCGCACGCAGACCTCGCCACGCTCGTGCGGCTGGGTGACCACGCGTCCATCGCTGGCGACGATGCGGACCTCGGTGAGCAGCGGCGATACTCCCACCGAACCAATCCTGGCCACAGCCCATTGCGCCGACAGCGCGGTGGCCATGGCGGAGGTCTCGGTCAGGCCGTAGCCCTGCTGTACCAGGATGCCGCGCTGGTGCAGCGCGTGCAGCAGCGGCTCAGGGCAAGGCGCGCCGCCGCACATCACCGACCGCACCGACGAGATATCGGACTGGGCGAAATCGGGGTGTTGGCTGATGAACAGCAGCATGGCCGGCACCGCGAAGATGGTGGTAACCCGGTAGCGCGCGATGTCGCGCAGGGCCAGGGCCGGATCGAAGTTGCGGTGCAAGACGATGTGCGCACCCTTGAGGAAGCTGCTCAGTGTCAGCACGTTGAGCGCGCCGATGTGGAAGATGGGCGCGAAGGTCAGCAGCACGTCGTCGGCGCGGATGTCGAGCATGACCAGCTCGTTGACGTGGCTCCACCAGAAGTTGCCCACGGTGAGCATGGCCCCCTTGGGCCGGCCGGTGGTGCCCGAGGTGTACATGATGACCGCCACCTCGTCCTGGCAAGGCTGGCGCGCCTCGCCCAGGGGTACGGCCGCGTCCATGGCCAGCGCGGCGTCGGGCCAGCGGGTGGCGTCGGCGGGCGTGCCGTGGGCGCACAGGTAGCGGCTGCACTTGAGCGAGCCACGCACGCCGTCGATGACGGGGATGTGGTCGGCATCCACCAGCAAGGTGTGCACGCCGGCGTCGTTGATGATGTATTCGAACTCCGGCCCGGCCAGGCGGAAGTTCAGCGGCACGAAGATGGCGCCGATCTTGGAGCACGCGAACAGCGTGACAAAGAACATCGGGTGGTTGAAGCCGAGGTAGCCCACGCGGATGCCAAGCTCCACGCCACCGGCCTGAAGCGCGCCGGCCATGTGGTCGATGCGTTCGAGCATCTCGGCGTAGGTCCAGGTCTGGCCCTCAAAAGTGAGGGCCAGGCGGCCACCGTCGCGCCGCGCGCGCTCGGTGAACCACTGGCCCATGCCGATCCTGGGTTGGGGGGCGGGCATGCCTCCGAACCCGTCGCTCAGCGCTGGGGATTTGGGTTGCATCATGTCGTCTCCGTGCGCCGGTCAAAACCGGCAAGGTGTTGTGAATGAATAGGTCAGAGGTCGATGGCTTGGCCGGCTACGGTGTCCGCTGGACTTGCGTACACGTACCCGAGGGTATGGATGAAGCGTTGACGGGGGGTAGGCGCGGGCGGGGTGTTGAGACCAGCCGACCGGAACGATCCGGACATTCGAGCTGCGATGCGCGAATCCTGACAATCACGAGAAGGGCTGAAGCCCGAGCCGTGAGGGCTGGCGCACAGGTAGTCGAACACCAGGTAGTCGAGGAGGCCCGAATTCACGAGCTGGGGTGCGCCAACCATGCTGTCGCCCCAGAAGCCCGAGGCCCCGCCGATGCGCACCACGCGTGCCGTCGGTTTCATGTCGTTCATCGCGGATTCCATTCGTCAGAACAAGGTGTAAAGGTCCCAGACGAGAGGCCCGGTGGTCTTGCGGAAAGTGGCTGATGAGCAGCCTGCCAGCGCTTGATCAGATTTCGACCCGTGGTCGGAATTCAACGGCCGGGACGGTACATCCGAACTCGCGACACCATCGCTCGTACTCGGATGCATCGCCGTGGCCTGCGAACAGCGGACTCAATATGAAAAGGCGAGCGTAGATGCGGCATCGCAGCGTAGCGGGCTCGGCCGCTGCGTCGCTCTTGAGCGCCTGCTTGACGGCTGCCATGTCCGTGCGTATGCGCATCATGCGGATGCCGCCATCGCGCGCGGTGTCGAAAAGCAGGCAGTCGGATTGTTCTGCCTCGAGACTGCGACGCAACCACTCGTGAGTTGGTAGCGTCGGTACGCCGTCGCGTGCGAAGGATGTCCAGGCATCTCCCATTGCCTGGGCCAACGCGGCTCGGCCGGACCGGTTGAATGGCGTATTGACGCCGAAGACGTCGAGCTCGCCCACCGTGTCGCGGAAGACGAAGGCCATCTCCATGCCGTGCGCAGCGCCGAGCAGCAGGTCAGGACGGACCAGGGGGATGGCGGGGGCCTCGTCCCAGTCGAAGCGGTAGGTCCATACGTCGGCGTGTCCGCCTGCCAGCATCGCGTCGGCCGGGGCGTCGACATGCAGCGCTCTCCACGCATTCGACATGTACTGCGCCTCGACAAGGTAGGCGCGCCGGTCCCGCAGCATCGGCAGCTTGCCGAGCAGCATGCGCGAGTGCTCAGGCTTGTCGGCTATGAAAGCTTTGTACTCATCGCGGTTGCTGCCCAGGATGACCGGCACGCGGTTCCAGTGGCCGCAGGCGAAGACCTCGGTCAGCGGCTTGCGCGGCAGTACCACGCCGTCACGCACTGGGCGCGGTGCCCAGTAGAGACCCACACTACCGGGGGTGAAGCCGCTCAGCAGCCGGGCCGGACTGAGCGAGCGCAGAAAGGCCGCTACTTCTGCAGCGGGCAGAGTCGCGAGATTCTTCTTCGCCGCTTCGCGGTCGCTGGCCAGGCCCTCTGCGACGCACAGCCGCGCCGTGACTTCGAGGGCACTGTCGCGGTGGCCGGGTTGCGGGTCGTCGCGCCAATTCACCGCCTCCTCGACGCTGAAGGTCCCGGTCACCGGTGACTGCGCAATCGCACGATGGAACAGCCCTTGAGCCAACGGGCTCGCCAACAGGGTCAACACATTCTGCCCGCCAGCGGATTCTCCGAAGATCGTCACGCAGTCGGGCTCACCGCCAAAGGCAGCGATGTTGTCTCGCACCCAGCGCAATGCGGCAATCAGGTCGAGGGTGCCGAAGTTGCCCGAGCGTTCCTCGGATGTAGCATCGTCGGCCTCGAGCAAGGCCGGGTGGGTGAACCAACCCAGCACGCCGAGCCGGTAGTTGACTGTGACCACGATCAGGCCATCGTGGCTCGCGTAGCTGCGCGCCGCATCGTAGGTGGCCGACGTGCCCACGCTGTTGCCGCCACCGTGGATCCACACCATGACCGGGCGGCGCTGGCCGGCAGCCGGCACGGCGCGAGACTCGGACGCAGGCGCGAAGATGTTGAGAGTGAGGCAGTTCTCGTCACCCACGATCCGGCCTCGTTCCCGCGCCGACGCACCAGCGAGCAGATCGGCATATTGGGGTGCCATCGACCCATGGGTGCGGGCCTCGAACACACCGCTCCACGGCATGGCAGGACGCGGCGCACGCCAGCGCAAGTCTCCGATGGGCGCCCTGGCATAGGGAATACCGCGCCAAGCGTGGATGTCACCCGGCTCGCGCGTGCCGATGACCTCGCCACCGGTCACGCGGCGCCTGGAGGCGGCATCGAAAACCGAGTTCATCGCGCGCTCAGCGCTCGACGAAGTAATCCAGCTCCAGCTCGGCGCCCGGGGTGAACTGGTAGCGGTCGAAGTCCACGACGCCCGCAGCACGCAGCACCTCCTCATCGAGGAACGATCTGCCAGTGACCTCCCGGCTGTCCTGCGTGAGAATCCAATGCGCGGCGTCGGCCATGATGTCGGGCGTGCGGGCCTTCTCTGCCAGTCCCGGTGCGGCCAGCTTCAGCGCCGACGTTGCGATCAAGGTGCGCGGCCACAGCGAGTTCGAAGCGACGCGCTTTGCCCGAAATTCCTCGGCGATTCCAAGTGCGATCAGGCTCATGGCGTACTTGGACGTCGTGTACGCCGCATGCTTGCTGAACCAGCGCGGGTTCATGTCGATCGGCGGGGACAGCGTCAAAACATGCGGATTGGCTGCGTTGAGCAGATGCGGCAAACAGGCCTGGGCACACAGGAAGCTTCCGCGCACGTTGATGTCCATCATCAGGTCATAGCGCTTGGCCGGCGTGTCGAGGATGCCGTGGGGATGGATCGCGCTGGCATTGTTCACGAGTATGTCGATGCCGCCGAACCGTTCGACCGCACGCGCCACCGCGTCATGTACCCTCGCGTCGTCGCGCACGTCGACGACCAAAGGGAGCGCCACACCGCCGGCCGCCTCGATCTCGGATGCCGCAGTGTGGATGGTGCCGGGAAGGCGCGGATCAGGCTCGGCAGTCTTGGCTGCCACGATGATTCGTGCGCCATCGCGCGCAGCCCGCAGCGCAATGGCCTTGCCGATGCCGCGGCTCGCGCCCGTGATGAAAAGAGTCTTGTCGCGCAGAGTCGTCATTACCTGTCTTCCGTTGCTCGGGATCGTGTAGCTTGCAGCGCGCCGTGCCACGGGTCTTGCGCGAACTGGTCGCAGTGGCAGGGGCGTCAGCTCACTTCAAGTGTGTCCTGGGAGGTGCGGCGGCCGCCGACGTTCAGGATCGCTGCAATCGCCGGGATCAGCGCCACGGCGCCGACCATGTTCCAAAGAAACATGAACGTCAGCAGTATCCCCATGTCGCTCTGGAATTTGATCTCGGAGAAGGCCCAAGTCAACACCCCGGCGGCAAGCGTGATGCCGGTGAACGCGACCGCCAGGCCGGTGGTCTTCATGGTCTCGAAGTAAGCCTCCCGCAAAGGCAGGCCCTGCTCCAGGTAGGTCTCCAGCCGGTTGTAGAGATAGATCCCGTAGTCCACGCCGATGCCGACGCCCAGCGCGATGACGGGCAGCGTTGCGACCTTGACCCCGAGCCCCAGCTTCACCATGACGGGCAGCGTTGCGACCTTGACCCCGAGCCCCAGCTTCACCATGACGGCTTCGCACAGAGTGGACGTGATGATCAGCGGTACAAGCATGCAGATCATCGCCTTCAGCGAGCGAAACTCCAGCAGCAGCAGGCAGGCGACGATGGCGTACACGAGCGCGAGCATCGGCAGCCAGGCCGCATGCACCACCGAATTCGTTGCTGCTTCGATGCCGGCGTTGCCGGCGCCAAGCAGAATCTCCACCTCCGGATTCGGATTGCTCGTCTGATAGGCCTGGACGGTGTCGACCACCCGTTCCAGCGTGGCGGCCTTGTGGTCTGCCAGATACGCGATCACGGGCAGCATCGAACAATCGTTGTTGTAGAAGGACTGCGGGATCGCCTTATGGGCCGCATTGGACACGTAATGGTTCCGCGTGATCGAGGCCCACTGGACCGTTCCGCCGTAATTGGCGGCGACGATCTGCCTCATCCAGTCGAAAAGGGACAGCGTGCTCTCCACCCCGGGCGTTTCTTCCAGTGCCCACTGCAGGCGCGAGACCAACGATGCGGTGGGATAGGCGCCGCACTTGTCCGGTGGCGTCTTGACGATCACCACGAACACATCGCTGCTGGTCGAGTAGTGCTCACCGAAGAACGCCGTGTCGCGGTTGTAGATGGAAGTGGTGCGCAGCTCGGGCGCTCCTGGATCGATGTCTCCGATCTGAAGATGCCGGCTGGTCAGCACGCCCCAGGCGGCAAGCAGCGCGCTGGCCACCAGCGCAATCACGGCCCAGCGCCGGTCGGCAAGTGATGCGATGACGCGCGCCAGCCTGTGCCGCCCGTGGTGCCGCCGCTCGGCCAGGATGCGGCCTGCCTCGGACATGCCGGCATAGGACATGAGGATCGGCAGCAGGAACATCTTCGTGAAGATGATCACCGCGATGCCGACGCTCGCGCTCAGCGCCAGTTCGCGGATGACGCCGATGTCGATCACCAGCAGCGTGGAAAAGCCGACGACGTCACACAGCAGTGCCACCGTGCCGGGCACGAACAGCAGCAGAAAGGTCGCGCGGGCTGCGTCGGTCCTGCTCTTGCCTTCCCGTACCGCTCCTGCGAAGGTGTTGATGTTCTGCACCGCGTGGGACACACCGATGGCGAATGTCAGGAACGGCACCAGGATGGAATACGGATCGAGGCGAAAACCCAGGAGGCGGATGATTCCCAGGTGCCACACCACCGCCAGCAGGCAACAGCCGATGGTGGCGAGGGTGCTGCGCCAACAGCGTGAATACACCAGGAGCAGCGCCGCCGTGAGCACCACGGTCAGCAGGAAGAACAGCGCGATGTCACGGCTGCCGTGGATCAGGTCGCCCACGAGCTTGGCGAAGCCGACGATATGAACACGCACGTGTTCGTTCTGGTACTTCGCGCGGATGCGATCCTCGAGGTTCTGCGTGAACGCGCCGTAGTCCAGGGGCTGGCCCGTGTCGGGGTCGGTCTCGAGCAGCGGCGCAACGATCACCGTGGAGCGGTGGTCGTTGGCGACGATGCTGCCGATGAAGCCCGCTTTGACGATGTTGCTGCGGACCTGCTCGATGCCGTCGGACAGACGGGCAAAGTCGGGCGGCACCACCTTGCCGGAGCGCAGGCCGTCTTCGGTGGCTTCGACCCAGAGCGCGTTCGGGGTCCACAGCGAACGCAGGTTGCCCCGGTCCACGCCGGGGATGTAGAACACCTCGTCGGTGACCTTGCGCACCGTGTCGAGGAACGCCCGATCGTAGATGTCGCCCTGGGTGTTCTCGATCGCGATGCGCACCGAGTTGCCCAATGGGCGCAGTTCGTTCTCGAACTTCAAGTAGTTCTCGATGAACGGGTGATGGACAGGCAGCAGCTTGCGCTGGCTTGCCTCTGGGCGCAGCTGCAAAGCCTGCCAGGCGAGCAGCACCGACGCGAGTGCAAGCAGCACCAGCCAGAGGATGCGGTGCGCGAACAGGCCTTGCTCGAAGGCTGTCTCTATGCGTGACACCAGCGTTGAAGACGAGGTGCCCAGGGCCTTGGAACTCATGTCGGAGAGAGGTTGAGGGTCGTGGCCCGGGCGCCGAGAGCGCCCACGGTGACGACGTGGTTGGATCCCGGCATCACGGTCATGCCGCTGAGTTCCGCGTTGCCCGACGCTTGGCGTCGGAATGTCTCGGCACGGGCATCACCGAGCAGCAATTCACCCGACTGCGACGCCAGCAGCACCCGGCCATCGGGCAATCGCATGCCCTGCACGAGGCTCTTGCCAGTGGGCGAAGGCAGTGCGGTCCAACGCTGGCCTTGCGCGTCGGAGCGGAACAGGTGGCCATTGAAGCCATAGGCCAGCAAGCCGTCGTTCAACGCAACGAAGCCGTACAGCTGCCCGTTGTAGCCCACCCGGATGCGCGTCCAGTGCTGCCCCTGATCGTCCGAACGGAACACCGTCCCGCCCTCGGCCGCGATGTACAGCGCGCCCGATGGTGCCAGCGTGATCTGGTTGAGGTGAAGGCCGGTGTCATTGTTGAGCCGGTCGCCGATGTACTTCCAGGTCCGGCCGGCATCCGTGGTGTGCAGCAGTTGTCCGTACGATCCGACAACGAAACCGGTGTGGGCGTCGACGAAGCGCAGGCCCAGCAGCGGTCGGGACGGGCCGGCCTGTACCGCCGCTTCCGCGTCGGCGACCCGGTCTTCGAGGTTGTCGAGCAATTCCTGCGGCACCTTGCCCGGCGGCTTGGTCCGCGCCCTCTCGAGCTGCGCATTGGCGGCTTCCAGCATCTGCTGGTTGATGGACCGCCCGTCCAGCTGGCGCTGCCAGTGGCGTCCGCCGTCTTCGGTGGCCAGGATGATTCCGTCATGGCCGACTGCCCAGCCATGCAGTGTGTCGTTGAACCATGCGGCCGTGAGCATCACTGCGACGGGTGACGGCTGCTGCTCCCAACGCGCACCTCCGTCGTCGGAGCTGAGGATCAAGCCGAAGTCGCCCACTGCCACCAGCCTCGTTCCCACCGACACCACGCTCAGCAGCCGTCGCCGCGCACCTCGCGCAGTGGCGGGTGCCGGCAGCCCCAGCAGGTCCACCGGTCCTGCCGGCACGCATCGGCCGGTGGCGGCCCACCCTGCCAGGGCGGCCCCCATCGTGCCGAGAACCGCTCTTCTCGTCTGCTTTTCCATGAGTGCTTCGAGCTCAGTTGCCCGCGCGGCGCAGCGCACTGGGGGAGAACGCGTCCGGTTTCATGTTCGGCGCGAACAGCATCGGCTTTTCCTCGTTCGCCAGGCCGCTGGAGACATAGCGGCGCGACTGAAGGTCGTACTGCGCCGAGCCAGCGAGCCAGAAGGCCGGTGCGTTGTAGTACTGCACGCCGTACTGCTCCAGCACCCGCCAAAGTTCGCCCCGGCCGTCGTACAGATCGCCATGGGCTACTTGCCAGGAGTCCTCGTCGAGGAAGTACACGCGTTTGGCGTAGATGTGGCTCTTGCCCGAGCGCAGCGTGGCTTCCACCGCCCAGACCCGATGGAGTTCATAGCGAACGTAGTCCTGGTTCATCACGCCGGGCTTGACCAGGTCGGCGTACTTCAGGCCCTTGTCGGTCAGCGCGTAGTTGTTGTACGAGATGAACATCTCGCGCTTGCCCAGCAGCTTCCACTCGTAGCGATCCGGCGACCCGTTGTAGCCATCGTAGTCGTCGATGGTGCTGAGCCCGTCTAGACCCTGGCGCGGCGAGTCGTACGAGATCTCCGGGGCCCGCAGCACGCGCCGGGTGCCGGAGTTGTAGACCCACGCAGCCCGCGGCGTCTTGTACTGGTCGATGAAGTCGTGCGCCAGGATCATTTCACCAGCGATGCTGGACGGTGCGGTGAAGCGGGTCTGGTACAGGAACAGCTTGTCGGGCACCGGTGGTTCCATGCCTATGGGAAAGATGATTTCCTCCGACCGCTTCACCGGCGTGAAGCCACCATCCGTCTTCACGGGGAACTCGCTCACCGTGCGGCTGATCGTCATCCCCCGGTAGCGGAAGATGTGGTTCCAGATGGCCTCGGTGCCGCTTTTCGGAATCGGGAACGGCACCGTGCTCCTGGCCACGTTGACCACCGAGTTGCCATCGTTGATGGTGTCCGCGGCGGCCGCCTCCTTCTTCACGTTTTCGTAGACGGAGGCCGGCGACGCCGCACTCCGGCGGGTCGGATAGACCACCATCTTGTACGACGGGTAGCGTTTGAGCAGCGCTAGTTGCCCGGCTGCCAGGCGATCCTTGTACTGGTCGGCATTGGCGCCGGTGATCGTGAACAGCGGCTTGTCGGCCTTGTACGGATTGGCCCAACCCTTGTTCGGATCGAAGCCCTCGGGGGCCTTCGTCAGGCCGCCGTCCCAGGCAGGGATGCTGCCGTCCTTGTTGCCGGCCTTTTCGGCGCCGACGGACGTGAGGTCCTTGCCCAGCCGTTCCACTTCGGCTGCGGAGAGCTTGGCATGGGCCTGCAGCGCTGCGGCGAGCAGCGCAACGGCGACAAGCGTATGAGGGGTCTGAATACCGTACATCGAAAAATTCTCCGTCAAGGGTTAGAACGCGGCGCCGATGACCAGGCCAATGAAATCGCGGTCATGGAAACTGTCGAAACGTGCTTTGCGGTTGAAGCTGGTGTAGCTGAAGTCCGCGTAGTAGCGCTTGGCGTACTCCGCGCGCAGCCCCAGGCTGAGGGTGCGCCGGTCTTTGACGAACATCCCGTCGGCTGACCAGCCAGAGATGTCCTGGGCGAGGTACACCCGCGGCTTCAGGGTGATGTCACCGATTGCATTGGGATACTCGAATTCGGCGAGCATTCGCACGCCGAATGCGTTCGACGTGAAGTAACCGTCGGTCGTGCAGTTGC
The DNA here is from genome assembly GCF_005503345.1 of Ramlibacter sp. 2FC. Lineage (NCBI taxonomy): Bacteria > Pseudomonadati > Pseudomonadota > Betaproteobacteria > Burkholderiales > Comamonadaceae > Ramlibacter > Ramlibacter sp. 2FC. The sequence goes on along the minus strand of NZ_SCMM01000001.1, from coordinate 216,761 downwards.
CGGGGTTGCCGGCGGGGCAGGCACCGCCGAACGACGCCGCCTGTGCCGCGCCGTACTCGAAGCCACGGCCGTAGCGCACATCGGTGAACGGATTACCGATGCCGCTCCAGTGCTGGTACACCGCCTCGGCCAGCAGCGTCATGCCCGTGGCGCCGAGCACATTGGGCACGACCTTCAGCGTGTTGACCTGCAGCTGCGTTCGGTTCTTCAGGTCGTAGCCGCGCAGGTAGGCGTTGGAGCCCAGTGGCGCCGCACCGGATCCATAACGTGTCGCCAAGGGGCCGATGCCGACACCGCCGGCACCGTTCGGGACGGCCAAAGCGAAGAACAGGTCGACCGGACTGACCTGCACCGGATAGTCCTTGGTGTAGGACGCCTCGCCGGCGACGGCCCAACCGCCCACCACCGTCGAGCCGCTGAGGCCGAAGACCTTGATGTCGCGAGCCGAATAGTCCCAGAAGGCAGAGCCTAGCGGCGCCGCCGAGTAGTAGGCCGAGCCAGGGACGGTGGTCAGGTCGCGGATAGCGGAGAGGTTCGGCAGGTGGGCGCTGTAGTTGACGAAGTACGCACCCAGCTCGGTATCGATCGCTTCGACCGTCTGCTTGTAAGCCAGTCCGAACTGTCCCTTGTGGCCTGGCGTGCGATCGGGCAGGCGAGAGAAGTTGAAGTTGAGACCGCCGAGCGCTGGCACGCCATTGGCGTACTGAGCCGAGGTAAAGGAGCCAAAGGCGTCAGATGCGACCAGGGCCTGGCCCTGCGTGCAGTTCAGTGCAGTGGAGGGCGACCAGTAGGTGCCGCATCCGTCGATGCTGGTGCGCTCCCATCGCAATTTGTAGAACGCCTCGACGGAGCCGCCATTGGGCAGGCCGAGATTGAAGGACAGCTGCGGCGCCGGCAGGATCGCTTCCTTCAGCAGTGTACCGGGTTGGCGCAGGGCATTGACGTCCAGCACCGAATACTGGTTGATGCCCGGCACGAACAGGCTCTCGCCAAAGTTCACGACATGGCTGCCAAGCTTGACCTTTGCCGCATAGCCCTCGGCGATGTCGAATCCACCGTAGACGTACGCATCGAGCAGCTCCGCGCCCCGGAACTTCGACAGCCGGGTGTCGAAGCCGTCGTCATTCAGGCGCGTGTTAGGGGCGAAGCCGTTGGACGGTGCGCCGAAGGGGACCGACTGGTTGCTGAGTCGGACGTTGTCCCATGCCTTGGCGCGCAGCACCAGGCCGTCGTCGCCCTTGCGGACATTGACATCACCCACGATGCGCAGCAACTGCGTGAAGTTGTCGCCCTTGTCGAAGTTCTTGGTTGCCGAGCCGGTGTAGGCCGAGGCGCTGCCGCCATCGCCGATGCCGATCAACTCCGGGTCAGGGTTCCTTGTGCGCCAGGCGTTGGCGAACGATGCGTTGAGGGACCAGTCGGCCTCCAGGCCGTCGCCCAGGTCAATGGTTCCAGCGCCGGCCGAAGCGCCGTACTGCAGCAGGATGGCTGCGGCAATGAGGCTGGCCGAGGAAGGGCCGACGCGCCGTTTGGCGGGAAGGTGCGTAGTTGGACGCGCAGACACTTGCGGATGATGTGGCATGTTTGTCTCCTATTGTTTTGATGGGTGGCCTTGAGCTCGGATCAGCCAGCCTTTTGCACGATGGTTTGCAGGTTGCAGTAGTGCGCCAGCCCTTCCGGACCGTTCTCCACGCCGAACCCCGATTGCTTGACGCCCCCCATGGGAATGGCGGGGCTCATTTGGTGAATGCAGTTGATCCACACGACGCCGGCCTCTAGGCGCCGACCCACGTCCGCAGCAGCCTGCTCGTCGCGCCCCCACACCGATGAGGCCAAACCGTAGTGCGATGCGTTTGCGCGCGCGATCACTTCGTCGATATCGCGGTATTTCAGAATGGGCAGAACGGGTCCGAATGCCTCCTCGACCACGCAGCGCGCGTGATCGGGCGGGTTGTCGATGAGCGTGACCGGGACGAAATACCCCGGCCCGTCCTGCACCTCACCGCCCAGCAGGAAGCGGTGGCCCGCTCGGCGGCTGTCATCGATGAGGTCGCGCACCTTGTTGAACTGGACGCGGTTTTGAATCGGTCCGAGGCCCGCAGCTGGGTCCAAGCCGCTGCCCACCTGCACGGTGCGTGCATACGCCACCAGGGCTTCACAGAAGCGGTCGTAGATCGACTCGTGCACATACAGCCGCTTGCTTGCCACGCAGAATTGGGCGCTGTTCTGGAAGGCCGCCCAGAACAGGGCCGGCGCGGCCGCCTCGACGTCGGCGTCCGGCAGGACGATCGCCGGATCGTTGCCGCCCAGCTCGAGCGTCACCCGCTTGATGGACGCGGAGGCTGATCGCATGATCTTCTTGCCGGTTTCGGTCGACCCGGTGAAGGCAATCATCCCGACATCGGGATGCTCGGTCAGCCGCGGAGCGAGACTGTCCGGCAGGGCCAGCACATTCAACACGCCCGGCGGCAGGACGCTCTGCGCCAGCAGGCCGAAGTGCAGAGTGGTCAGCGGTGTGTAGGGCGACGGCTTCAGCACCATGGTGTTGCCCGTGAGCAGGGCCGGCGCGATCTTCCACACGGCCAGCAGGATCGGGAAGTTCCACGGCACGATCGCGGCGACCACGCCCACCGGCATGTGCCTGAGGATGCTCTTCACGCCGGGCAGCATCGGGCGCTCCTCGTCCTCGAGCGCCTGCTCGGCAATTCCCGCGAACCACGCCGCAGACCCGTCAATTTCCCACTCGGCCGCCGCACGCGGTTTGCCCTGTTCGCGCACCAGCAAGGTCACCAGCGTTTCGCGGTGCGTTTGCAGCAACTGCCCCAGGGCCTTCAAGGCCGCGCTGCGTTCGCTCCATGGAGTGGATCGCCAGGCCGGGAAGGCGCGGCTCGCTGAGGCCACCGCCGCTGTCAGCATGCTGGCATCGGCTGCCGGACATCGAGCGACCAGCTCCTCCGTGGCCGGGTCGATCACATCGAATTCGTCAAGACCGGCAACTCCCTGGCCGTCGATGGAAAGAAGGAAGGTGTCGGGTAGTGTGGAGGAGGACATATCGGACGGTGGGTGTTTCGAGGGGTGATACCGTGGCGAGCTATTGCACAGAGAGGTTCATTGATTGCCAGTTGCATCGCGCAACGCAGCCTTGTGCACCTTGCCAGTCGGAGTGAGCGGCAACTGGTCGAGGAACACGACCTGCCGTGGCACCTTGTAGTCGGCCAGATGCTGGGCGCAATACGCGCACAGTTCCTCCGCTGTCAGGGCTGCGCCGGGCCGCAGCACCACGTGATAGCGCCCTATCTCGCCCATCACTGGATCGGGCACGCCAATCCCCGCCACCATCAGCACCGCGGGGTGGCTGGCGATGAAGTTCTCCACCTCGGCCGGGTACACGTTGAAACCGCCCTGGATGAACATGTCCTTCTTGCGGCCGCGCAGATGGATGTAGCCGCTCTCGTCGATGCAGCCCATGTCGCCGGTGCGCAGCCAACCATCGGGCCCGAACGACCCCTCCGTCGCCTCCCCGCCAAGATAGCCCTTGACCACGCCAAGGCCTCGGAACCACAGTTCGCCGACTTCGCCGCCCGGCACCTCGACCCCTGACGAATCGACGACACGCGTTTCCACGCCCGGCAATGGCCGGCCGATCGAGGACAGCACGGCAGCGCGATCGGCATTCCACGGGGTCATGACGAGCGCGCCGGACGACTCGGACAAGCCGTACAAATTCATCACTGCGGCGCGGGGCATCGCCGCCATCAACCGGCTGAGCAGCTCGCCGTCGGCGTTCGATCCCCCTGTGATCACCAGGCGCACGCCCGACAGGTCCACCGACACCTTCTCCCGGTGCATCAACAGCAGCGTCAGCATCGTTGGCACGCCGACGATCACGGTCGGCGGGCGTGCCGCCATCATCTGCAACACCGCCTCCGCCTTGAAGGCAGGCACCAGCTCGCTCGATGCCCCGCCCAGCAGCATCGTCAGGATGCAGCAGGTGATACCCCCGACATGGTTCAGCGGCATTGCAACTTTCACATGATCGCCAGGCACGACGTTCAGATGCTCGGCCTCGGCACGCGCTGCAGCCAGCATCGAACCATGCGTGAGCAAGGCACCCTTCGGGCGGCCGGTTGTACCCGACGTGAAAATCACCATCGCGGCATCGTCCGCACCCACCGCGGCGCTCGCCTGCGCCAGGCGTCGTACATCGACGGGCGTGCGCTCCAGTGCCGCCAGCGTCAGCGCGCCTTCCGAATCGGCCTCGAACGTGCCGACATGGACCAGCTGATCCAACCGATCGCGCACCCCTCGCACCATTTCCACGAAGTCGACGCCGTCCGCGTTGCGCACCGTGAAGAGCGCCTTCGCGCCGCTGTCGCCGAGCATGCCCAGCAGCTCGTGATCACGATAGCGTACGCTCAGCGCGACCACGCATACGCCGATGCGCGCTGCGGCGAGAAACAACTGCAGCCAACCAATCTGGTTCAGACCCAGCACGCCGATGCGGTCGCCCCGCTGCAGCCCCAGCGCGAGCAGGCCGCAGGCCACGCGATCGACCGACTCGTCCATCTGCGAGAACGACCAACTCCTCGTTCCATCCACGAAGGCGGGAGCCGCTGGCCAGCGCTTGGCAGCTTCCCTCAACGATTCGCCCAAGGAGGCGGTCTGCACTACACAATCCTTCATCGTTCATTCCTTTTCGGTGCCCTGCATTGCAGGCAGCCTTGGCAGACTACCGTGTGGCTCGGGGACCATCTTGCGAAAAGTGGTCAATAAAAGAGTCCGATCGAACGGAGTCAGGCCGCAGAAAAAGCGGTCCTGCATGACGCAGGCGCGGTCTGCGCGTAGATCGCCAATCGACGGGAACCGGCAAAAATGTCCTTCGGCTTCAGCCCGTAGACTTGGCGGATCGAGTGGCTGAAGTGAGTGGAGTCTGGGTAACCTGTGTCCAGGGCCACATGCGCCAGGTTGGAGTCACGGTTGACGTGGTGCAGGAGGCTTCGAGCCCGCTTCCACGTGCGGAAGCTGCGGAAGGGCATGCCCACCTCCTGCTTGAACAGATGCAGGAAGCGCGAGAAGGACAGATGGACCTGCTCGGCGCATGTCTCGGCGCACGACGGCGCGGAGGGGTCAGCCTTGATGCGATCGATCACGGCGCGGATGCGGCGGTCGAGAGGCTGCGAAGGAATCGCCTGGCCGAAGAACACTCTGTCGAAATCGAGCGCCATCAGATCGATGTCACACCCTTGCGTGCTCAACTCGCGATGGAGGTGGCGAACGCGTTCGACGAACCACGGCGCATCGACGGCGCCACACGCCCCCATCGGCGCCGGCAGATGGGCCATGTCCACCGTCTCCGCCTCCAGCTTGACCATGTGGATGAGTCGAGCCTCGGACATCACACGGTGCGGAACGTAAGGCGGCACCACGGCCAGCTGGGTGGTCTGCCATTCACCGCCGTCAATGCTCACGCGAATCGCCCCTTCCGCGGCCACGTAGGCGATTACCGCGCCCATCGTTCGTACCGACGGCGCTCCGAGGAGCCCCACGTAGAACACCCGGTCGGGTGTGATCCACATCAAGCGATCGGACGCGCGGTGTGCGGGCGTAGAGCGCATGCGTTTGTCTCCTGTACGGGCCGCTCCGAATGTTGGGCGTGCCCTTGATATGACGCTGTACACATGTTAGGCGGCGCATGCGCCTGAGTCTTGTGCCAGCTTGCTAAGCGACCCGGACGGTCGCTGAGCAAGACTCGGTGTTTACCCTCACGCGCCGAACAGCAGCACGGGCTTGATCACCTCGCCGCTGGCCGCAGCGCGAGCGGCCTCGTTGATGGCCTCGAACGGGTATGTGCGCACCAGCCGATCAAAGGGAAAACGACCGGAGCGATACAGCGCCAGCAACTGCGGAATGAAGGTCTGCGGGTCGCTGTCCCCCTCGAGGATCGCCTTTACGCCAGCTCCCCGGAGCACCAGGTCCATGATGCGCACGGGCAGCTGTGCATCCGGCGCCGAGACGCCAAGCAAGCCCAGCAGGCCGTTCGGCGCGAGCGCCTGGAAGGCCTGCTCGATGACCTGCGGCAAGCCGGTGGTGTCCAGAGCACGGTACACCCCTCCTCCGGTGGCCTCGCGCAGCGCCGTCACGACATCGCCGGTGCTGCGCGGATCGATCGCCGCAGTCGCGCCGAGTTCCAGCGCCAGGGCTCGCCTTGCCGCCACGGGCTCGACGACCACAATATGGCTGGCCTCGAGATGCCGCGCCATCATCACCGCGCTGAGCCCGACGGCACCGCCGCCGAACACCGCGAAGCTCTCGTCGCGCTGCAGTCGCAGCGAACGCATCACGGCACCGGCGCCGGTTTGCATGCTGCATGCCAGAGGCCCGAGCAGGTGCAGCGGCAGGTCGGGATCCACTTTGACCGCGCTTCGGGCTTGGCCGATCGCATAGGTGGCGAACGAAGACTGGTCGAAGAAATGGCCATGCACCGGGCGGTCGCCTTGCTGCAGCGCCGTACCGCCGTCGGGCCAACGCTGGCCGCCGAAGTTGATTGGCACCATGCTGTGGCAGTACGCTGGCTGGTGGCGTGCGCAGTTGGGGCACTGGCCGCAGCTGCCGAAGGACATCACCACCGGGTCGCCGACCTGCAGCGACTCGACCCCGTCCCCCAGCGCCACCACAGTGCCTGCGCCTTCGTGTCCCAGCACGATGGGTAGCGGCACCGGAAAGCCGTCTCGGCAAACCAGGTCGGTATGGCAGATTCCCGTGCCATGCAGGCGCACCATGATTTCGCCGCGGCCTGGCGGCGACAGCGACAGGTCTTCGACGATGAAGGGACCTCCGACCTGGCGGACCAGTGCGGCGCGAATTCGCTGCGGCTTCAGCACGGATTGAAGAGGGCGACCGATGGTGGGATCAATGGACATGGCGTTTGATTGCGCTGTGGCGCGGTTGACGAGAAAGCGAGCAGGAGATTGAAGAAGGCGTGAACCAGCCAGGACGTGGGGCAGCCGATCAACGCAATCAGACCCAGCACGCCGATGCGGTCGCCCCGCTGCAGCCCCAACGCGAGCAGGCAGCAGGCCACGTGATCGACCGACCCGTCCATCTCCACCTTGCGGGCAGGTTTTCCGCAGGCCACTGCGGCAGACCTTTCGTGGGTTCTCAATGCCTACACCGTGGTCTATGCCGCGATGCTGATCCCATCCGGCGGGTTGGCAGACAAGCATGGGCGCAAGAGGGTGTTTCTCGTTGGCGTTGCGCTGTTTCGGACGGCTTCTGTTGCCTGTGGTTTGGCGGTCAGCGTGGAGGCTACCTCCCCAGATTTGACGACACTGTGACGAAGCGTGCAACGGCTTCGCGGAAGAACGCCGACCCGACGAACTCGACCTGGCAGAGGCGTTCCTGCTCGAGCTGCGTGTGTAAGGTGGCGCTCGGCGCAGCGTCGATCAGCGCCCGCGTCGCGCGTACCGCAGCTGAAGGCGAGCGCGCGAGCTGCCGCGCGATGGCCATCGCTTCGTCCATCAGCGCTGCATCGTCGACGCATTTCCAGATCAGTCCCCAGGCTTCAGCGCGTTCGGCATCAATGCGCTCGCCAAGCAGCGAAGCGCCGAGCGCGCGGGCGCGACCCAGCTTGCGCGGCAGCGCCCAGGTCGCCCCGAGATCGGGAACGATGCCCAGCTGGGTAACCTGTGGCAGGAGAAAGTAGGCCGACCGCGCAGCGATGGCGACGTCGGCCGCCAGCGCGATGCCGACGCCGCCGCCGACACAAGGCCCATTGACCGCGCTGATGACCGGGATCGGCGAGTCGGCGATCGCCTCGCTCAGCGGATTCATGGCCTCCCGCATGTCGCGCCCAACGCTTTGTGCGAGCGCTTCACCGCCCTGCGCGCCAACAGCGGAAAAGCCCACGAGATCGGCCCCGGCCGAGAACGCACGCCCGGTGCCGGTCAGAACGACCGCTTTCGCACCGCTGGCCGCGGCATCGCGCAGCGCGCACAGCGCCTGCTCTCCAAGCTCGCGGGTCAGCGCGTTCAAGGTTTCGGGCCGGTCGAATGCGATGGTGGTGATGCCGTCATGCGTGCTGGTCTTGATCATCTCGGCTCCTTGTGCTTCAGCGTCCTGTCCACATCGGCTTGCGCTTCTCGTTGAATGCTGCCAGGCCTTCCTTCGCATCCTCGGTCATCGCCAGCAGCGCGATCTGACTTTCCGTGTAGGCAATGGCTTCATCGAAGGACATCGCCGCGATGGCGCGCATGGCGTATTTGCCGCGACGAATGGCCGTGGGCGACTTGTCGGCGATGCGCTGGATCAGCCAGTCGGTCTTGGCATCGAGCTCGCTCAAAGGAACGAGATGATTGACCAGCCCGGCCTCACGCGCCTCGCTGGCGCTGAACGGCTCGCCGCTGAGGCACCACTCTTGCACCAGGCGGCGCGGGACGAGGTTCTGCAGCAGGCTCAGCACCTGCATCGGGAACACGCCAACCTTCACCTCAGGCAAGCCAAACAGCACGTTGTCGGCAGCGACCGCCAGGTCGACCATCGCCACAAGACCCATGCCGCCGGCCATGCACACACCGTTGACGCGCGCGATGCAAGGCAGCGTGGCGTTCTGCGCCTCGCGCATCATGTCGGCATAGGCCAGGTTGGGCCTGGCCAAGTCGAACGCAAAGCCCTTGCCCGGCTGCAGATCGCCGCCGGCACAGAAGGCTTTGTCGCCCGCGCCGGTGAGCACGATGACGCGCACCTCGGGATCGGCATGAGCCTCGGCGTAACCGGCGCGGATGCCTTCGACCACCTCGGCGTTGATGGCATTGCGCTTGTCCGCTCGGTTGATGGTGATCCAGTAGGCTTGGCCGCGCTTTTCGCGCAGGACTGCAGAAGTGTCGTTCATGAGTCTTGGTTCTGAGGAGTGAGCGGCTCGATTTCGGCGACGACGCGGCTGGCCGCGACCTGGTCGCCGGTCGCAACATGCAGCGCCGTGACCTTGCCGGCCACCGGCGCCGCATGGATATGCTCCATCTTCATGGCTTCGAGCGTGACCATCGGCTGACCCGCTTCGACCTGATCGCCCGGCGCAACCAGCACGGCAACCACACGGCCGTTCATCGACGCACGCAGCTTGCCATCGCCGCCGCCCTCGCCCTGCCGCGTCGCCGCGGCACGCGAGTGGTCGTCGACCACGAAGGGGCAGCCGCGGAAATGCAGCAGCAGACGAGTTCCGTCGCGGTGGAACACGGCGCTGTCCATCACGCCGTCGCAGACGATGCGCGCATGGTCGCGTGCCAGTTCCACCAGCTCGATCGCGACATCGTGGCCCTCCAGGGCCACGGCGAAGCATTGACGGCTCTTCAGGCTCAGCGCCCCTTCCTGCCTGCGTCCGTCGACGTCGAAACGCAGCGGAATGACCAGCGAGTGGGTCAGCGCCCGACCCGATTCACGCAGCAGCCGCGTGCGATCGCCGGAGGTTTCATGCAGCAGCACCGCCGCCACCGCGGCCGCGCGCAGACGCAGTCCGTCGTCCGGCGCCAGCAGTGCGTCGACATTCTGGCCGATGAACGCGGTGGTCGCCCCGCCTTCGGCGAACACCGGGTGCGCAAGGCAGCGGCCGAGAAAGACCTGGTTCGTCGTGACGCCCAGTGCCACCGTGTCTTCGAGGCCGCGCGCCAGCTTGCGGCGCGCCTCGTCGCGCGTGCGGCCATGGCTGATGAGCTTGGCGACCATCGAGTCGTAGTAAGGCGGGATGTCCGAGCCGGGACGCAACGCATGCTCGACGCGCAGGGCGGCACTCGGTTGCCAGAGCGCCATCGTGCCGCTTTGGGGCATGAAGCCCTTGTCGGCGTCTTCGGCACATAACCGCACCTCGATGGCATGACCTGAGAACTTCACATCCCGCTGCGCCAAGGGCAGAGGCTCGCCGGCGGCAACGCGCAGCTGGAGCTCCACCAGGTCGAGGCCGGTGACAGCTTCGGTGACCGGGTGCTCCACCTGCAGCCGCGTGTTCATTTCCATGAAGTAGTAGTTGCCCTCGCGGTCGAGCAGGAACTCCAGCGTACCCGCGCCTTCATAGCGGATGGCCTTGACGGCCGCCACCGCGGTGGCACCCATGCGTTCGCGCAGCTCGGGCGTGACCGCCGGCGACGGCGCTTCCTCGATCAGCTTCTGGTGGCGGCGCTGCACCGAGCAGTCGCGCTCGCCCAGGTGAATGGCGTTGCCTTGGCGGTCGGCAAAGATCTGGATCTCGATATGGCGCGGCTCGACGATGGCGCGCTCGAGGATCACCGTATCGTCGCCGAATGCTCCCTTCGCCTCGGACTTGGCGCTCTTGAGCAGTTCGGGGAACTCCCTGGCCGAAGACACCAGGCGCATGCCGCGCCCGCCGCCGCCCGCGGTGGCCTTGATCATGACCGGAAAGCCGATGCGCTCGGCCTCCTGGCTCAAGCGCAGCTCGCTCTGGTCGTCGCCTTGGTAGCCGGGAACGCAGGGCACGCCGGCCTCGATCATCAGGCGCTTGGCGCCGGCCTTGTCGCCCATCGCGACGATCGCCTCGGGCGACGGTCCAATGAACACCAGCCCGGCGTCTCGGCAAGCCTGCGCGAATTCCTCGTTCTCGGCCAGGAAGCCGTAGCCGGGATGCACCGCGTCGGCGCCGCTTTGCCTGGCAGCATCAATGATCGCGCCGATGCGCAGGTAGGACTGGGCGGGCAAGGGCTCGCCGATGCAAACGGCTTGATCGGCCTTTGCGACATGCAGCGACTTGGCGTCTGCGCTGGAGTACACGGCCACAGTGCGGTAGCCCAGCGCGCGCGCGCTGCGGATCACGCGCAAGGCGATCTCGCCGCGGTTGGCAATGAGGATCTTGTGGAAGCTTGTGGGGTGCGTCATATCAGTTGCCGGCCGGAAAGGTGCCCATGAATTTGCAGAGAATTTGCAGCATCACTTCGTCGGCCCCTCCGCCGATCGAGGTCAGGCGGGTGTCGCGGTAGATGCGTGAGATGGCGCTCTCGTGCGCATAGCCCATGCCGCCCCAGAACTGCAGGCAGCTATCGGAGACCTCGCGTGCGAGCCGCCCCGCCTTCAGCTTGGCAGCTGTCGCGAGGTAGGTGGCGTCACCCCCATGTTCCATGGTCTCGACCACCTTCCAGCACAGCGCATGCAGGGCCTCGACCTCGGTCTGCAGCTCGGCCAGCTTGTAGTGCACCCACTGGTTGTCGAGGATGGCACGGCCGAAGGCCTTGCGGTCGCGCGTGTAGGCTATGGTGACGGCGATCGCCCTGCGCAGCACGGCGCAGTTGTGCAGCGCGCCCCAGAGCCGCTCGTGCTGGAACTGTTCCATCTGGTAGATGAAGCCCATGCCTTCTTCGCCGATGCGGTGCCGCTGCGGCACGCGCACCTCGTCGAAGTACAGCTGCGCCGTATCCGATGAGTGCATGCCGATCTTGCGGATCTTCTTCGCGACCTCGACGCCAGGCGTCTTTATCGGCACGACGATCAGCGATTTGTTCTTGTGTACCGGTCCGTCGGAGGTATTGGCAAGCACCACACAGAAGTCGGCCTGTGTGCCGTTGGTGGTCCACATCTTGCCGCCGCTGATGACATAGTCGTCGCCGTCCTTGCGTGCCGTGGTCTTGATCGAGGCCACGTCGGAACCGCTGCCGGCCTCCGATACGCCCAGGCAGGCCACGTACTCTCCGCGGATGGCCGGCTCCAGGAATTGCTCGCGCAGCCAATCGCTGCCCCGGTGCGCCAGCGCCGGCGTGGCCATGTCGGTCTGCACGCCGATGGCCATGGGCACGCCGCCACAATGGATGTCGCCCAGGGCCTCGACCAGCACCGCGCCGAACGAGGCGCTCAAGCCCATGCCGCCGTTGTCGACCGGCTTGGTCACACCAAGCAGGCCGAGCGCACCCATCTTGCGGAACAGCTCGTGTGCCGGGAAGATTTCGGCGTCCTCCCACGCATCGACATGGGGGCTGATCTGTTCGTCGATGAAGCGGCGCGCGGTGTCGCGCAGCGCCTCGTGTTCGGGAGTCAGCTGCATCTCAGGGCCTCGCGACGGAAAACTGCATGGGTTGCGGCGTCTTGGCCTCTGCGTCGCGGCAGATCGACATCACCTTGGCCAGCACGGCGCGGGTGTCGCGTGGGTCGATTACGCCGTCGTCGAGCAGCAGCGCGCTGGTGGTGAACACGCTCATCTGACGGTCGAAGCGGTCGATGATCTTGCGCTGCAACTCGTCGAGCTTGGCCTGGTCGACCGCGCCCTTGCGCTTCATCGCCGCCTCGGTGACGATGGCCATGGTCCTGGCCGCCTGCTCGCCGCCCATCACCGCCGTTTTGGCGTTCGGCCACGAGAAGCAAAAGCGCGGATGGAAGCCGCGGCCGCACATGCCGTAGTTACCCGCACCGAAGGAGGCGCCGCAGTAGATGGTGAACTGCGGCACCGTGGCGCTGGCCACCGCCTGGATCATCTTGGAGCCATGCTTGATCATGCCGGCCTGTTCGGTGGCGCGGCCTACCATGAAGCCGGTCGTGTTGTTGAGGTACACGATGGGTGTGCGCGCCTGGCAGCAGGCCTGGATGAAGTGCGTAGCCTTGTTGGCGCCGGCCACGTCGATCGGCCCGTTGTTGGTGACAACGCCAAGCGGCCAGCCTTCGATCTTGATCGTTCCGCAGACGGTGGCGGAACCATAGTTCTCGCCGAACTCGAGGAACTCGGAGTCGTCGGCGATGCGCGCGATCACCTGCTTCATGTCGACCGGACGCTTGTGGTCCATCGGCATGATGCCGAGCAGCTCCTCGGCGTCGTAGCGCGGCGGCTTGAAGCTGCGCCGCTCGTGCGGCAGTTCGCGGTTCCAGTCGATCGTGGCCATGATTTCGCGGGCGATGCGCAGGGCATCGCGGTCATCCTCGGCCAAGTAGTCGCCCAGGCCGGAGATGGAGGTGTGCATCACGGCGCCGCCGAGGTCTTCTTCCGTGGCGACCTCGCCGGTGGCTGCCTTCAGCAGCGGGGGGCCGGCCAGGAAGGCCCGCGAGCGATCGCGCACCATCACGATGTAGTCCGACAGGCCGGTCTGATAGGCGCCGCCCGCCGTCGACGAGCCGTGCGTCACGGTCACGACCGGCAGGCCAGCGGCCGACAGGCGCGCCAGGTTCCGGAACAGGTTGCCGCCGCGGACGAACTCCTCGACACGGTAGGCCATCAGGTTGGCGCCTGCGCTTTCGACCAATTGCACATAGGGCAGGCGATTCTCCAGCGCCAGTTCCTGAACGCGCAGCTGCTTGTCCAGGCCCATTGGTTGCAGCGCACCCGCATCGATACCGGCATCGGACGCCGTGACCATGCAGCGGATACCAGAGACATACCCGATGCCCGAAATGACCCCGCCGCCGGCGACGCTCTTCTCGGGATCGGGGCTGTCGCACCCGAAGCCCGCCAGGGTCGACAGCTCGAGGAAGGGCGCTCCCGGGTCGAGCAGCAGCGCCAGCCGCTCGCGCGGCAGCAGCTGCCCGCGCTTTTCGAAGCGCTCGCGCGAGGCCTCGGAAGCCTTGACCGTGCGCGCCTCGATGGAACGGAGGCGATCGAGGAGCGCCAGCATGCCGCTGCGATTGGACTGAAAAGCCTCAGCGCTGGGTGAGATGGTGGATTCGATCAGTGCCATAGTGACTCCAGCGTACCGGGACAGCGCCCCGCCGTCTTGCGTGTTCTGGCTAGACGCTCAGCGCGCGGGCCGCACCCGGAACTTGCTCAGCAGCGCGGCCGGCTGGTAAGAGAGCTTGGTATGACGGAAATTGGCCATGCCAAGGTCCTGCTCGAAATTGAGCCAATGCACGGGCCTGTCGAAGCTGGCGCAAAAGTGCTGAAACATGTACTGGTAGATGCCCTTGAAGGCATCCAGTCCCTTCGCAAAGCGCATGACGAAGACGCCGGCCTGCACTTCCTCGGCAAGCAGGAAGCCGGCCGGCTGTCCATCGAGGTGATAGACGAAGCCTTCCAGGCCAAGCTGATCGGCCCGCGCCAGAGCTTCGATGCCGGCCAGTTGGTCCGCTTCGCCTGGCTGCTTGCCTTTGTCGGCCATCCACCCCTCGAGAACGGCCAATGCGTCGGCGTGCCAGGCCTGCGAATAGCGGCTCGCGCGCACGCTGCCGCTGGCCAGCAACTGCTTCATCAGGTTGCGCTTCTTGGCCAGCACGCTGCCGCGGTAGTGGCGGAAGCTGTCGGCGCGGTACAGGTAATCGGCGTCGTCCCGTGATGCGCTGGCTGCGAAACACTGCGGATCGAGCCGCGCTACCTGCGAATGCGCCAGCGGATAGAAGCAATCATGCTCGGCCAGCAGGCGGCAGAGCGTCGCTGGCGGAGCCTCATGCAGAGGGAACAGCGGCAGCAGGTGCCTAGCGCCGTCGTAGGTGCGTCCTGAGACGCACGGGTGCTCTCCGGCCAGGTAGCGGTAATCGTGCTCGCGTCGAAACAGATACAGGTTGGTGAACGAGAACTCTGACAAACAGGCTTCAGCCATGCCCTCGCGCAGGCGGCGCAGCGCCTTGTCAATCTCCGGCGGCAGGTCCGGATCCAGTGGCCGCGCTGCATCCATGCCGTGAAATCAGCTTTGCACCACGCGCCCCCCGGGCGGAGGTCCGTCGGCCGGTGGCCCGGCAAAACATTGGGCCATCGACAGCCATTGCTGTACAGCGCCCGCGCTGTACTCCAGGCCGGTGTCGTCGAGGTGACGACGCTGCGTGACCAGCAGGCAGAAGTCCTCGGCTGGGCCGCGCACGAAGTCTGGGCTATCAGGGTCGCCCCAGGTCCATACGCCACCGCCGGGCGCTGCCAGCTCGACAAATGCTTGTACCGCCGGCACCGGCAGCTTCCGGTTGGCGAAAGTCCAGCCGAAGGTGGTGACGCCGATGTGGGCAATGTGTTTCAGGCGCGCCGTGGCTGCGCGCTTGCGGCGCAGCAGGTCCCAGACATCCTGGCCGTGAGCCCAGGTTTCCATCAGGCGCGCGCTGGCAAAGGATCGTGCACTCATCGGCGGCCCATACCACGGCAGACGCGCCTTTGGATCCAGCCGCGACAACACGGCTACCAGATCCTCGAACGTATCGCGCCAGCGCGCCGCCAGTGCCGGGCCGTCCAGATTGGCATATCTTGCGCGTGCCACGGCGCCGATGGCCTCGCCGCGCGCCAAGCGGGCCCCCAGCGCCATCGCGTCTCGCGCGAAGGCATCGGGGTCGGTGGCCGATTGCAGCGCGGTCTCGTCAAAGTAGCACAGGTGCGCGACCTGGTCCCAGGGCGTCCAGCCATGGAAGGCCGTGTTCGCCTGCCACTGCGCGGGCGTCAGCGCCTGGGCCAGTTCGGCCAGGTCGCGGTATTCGGCCAACAGGTCGGCGCAGGCGTCTTTCATTGCCTTGCACTCCCTAGATGCCCAGTTGGCGTGCAGCCAGATCTTTCATGATCTCCTCGGCACCGCCGCCGATCATCATGACCTTGACCTCGCGGTAAATACGTTCGCTCTGCGTGCCGCGCATGAATCCCATGCCCCCGAGAATCTGCACCGCCTGGTCGGCGCAGTACTGCATCGCCTGCGTCGCCACGACTTTCAGCATGCAGATACGCGCCACCAGCTGCGCCGGGTCGGCAGCCCTGTGCTCGATGCGGTAGGCCAGCTCGTACAGCAGGCTGCGCGCCGCATCGATGCGCGCCATCATGTCGACCAGCTTGTGGCGAATGACCTGGCGCTCCGACAGCGGCGCGCCGAAGGTCTTGCGCTGTCGCGCCCATTCGAGCGCTTCCGTCAAGCAAACCTCGGCAAAGCCGCAGGCCAGGGCCGACATGAACAGGCGCTCGCTATTGAAGTTGTTCATGATGATCGGGAAGCCCTTCCCCTCCGCACCCAGCAGGTTGCCCACCGGGACACGGACATTGTCGAAATGCAGATGCGCCGTGTCCGAGGCCCACCAGCCCATCTTCTTGAGCTCGGTACGCGTCAGACCCGGCGTGTCGCCATCGATCAGCAGCATGGAGACGCCGCCGGCCCCCTTGTTGGTTGGATCGGTTCGCACTGCGGTGGTGATGAAATCGGCGCGCATCCCCGAGGTGATGAAGGTCTTTTCTCCGTTGACGATGTAGTGATCGCCGTCACGCGCGGCGGTGGTCTTCAAGCTGGCAACGTCGGATCCTCCGCCAGGCTCGGTGATGGCCAGCGCAATGATGGCCTCGCCCGAGACGACGGCAGGTACCACGCGCTCCTTGAGTGCTTCGGTACCTGCGGCGACCACCGGTGGCAGGCCAATGGTGTGCGAACCCAGCGAGGCCTGCAGCCCGCCGCTGCCGCAGCGCGCCAGCTCCTCGGCAATGACGATCTTGAAGAAGATGTCGCCCGGCGTACCGCCATAGGCTTCGGGCACGCCAATGCCCTGCAGGCCGAGCTCAGCCGCTCGGCGGTACAGATCTCGAGGGAAGCTGCCGGCCTCGTCCCAGTCGTTGACGTGCGGCGTGATCTCGCGCGTGACGAAATCCCGTAGCGCGGCACGAAACAGTTCGTGTTCGGAACTGAAGTAGTGACCGAGCGGCGGGGCGTCGAGCATGGTGTTTTCTTTCCGATGGACGCGGACGGGGAAACCCAATGATGCCCAAACGGCTGCCCGCCGGCTTGCGGAAACTGGCTATGCCGCACCGTCAACCGCCCAATACCGCAACGCTCCGGCATTAGCACCGTGACGGGTTCGCCTGCTATGAGGCACGCGGTGCTGACGCCCCCAAGCCAGCCGGCCCATGGGCCCGCCCACGAGCGCGGACCACAGAACGCGTGCAACACGCGTCGGCCCGGCGGAAGGTGGAGGCGTGCATCCTTCGCGCGCAGCAATGCCTCAGAACACGCCCGGAAACGCCCCAGTCCATCAGCATGCCCGTTGATGTAGCCGGCGTGCGCGCTGCAAAGGTAGGCGCAGGTGTCGCCGAGCTCATCAGGCTGGCCAAAGCGGTGGGCCGGGTGCTTGGCCAGGCGCGCGATGTCGAAGGTGCCGGGCAGCAGGTTGTGATGGTCACGCCGCGCGCCAACATGCTGGCGGCCCAGTTCCTCGCTCTGCCCGAACAATGCACGCGCAAGAATCCGGCCAGTGCCTCATCCAAGACGCCGATCATGCACAGCGTATTGCCTTGCCACGACGGCTGCTTCAAGTCAGCTCGTCAAGCAGCACCTTCGCCTCCCGCAGGTCCGCGGTGTCGAAGCCTTCGGTGAACCAGTCGTAGGCCTCGGCCAGCATCCGGCGTGCGTCTCCCGGCTGGCCCTGCTGCCGCCGCAGCCGGCTCAAGGCGATCAGCGCGCGCAGTTCCAGGGACCGGGCGCCCTGGCGCCTCGCGATCGCGATGGCTTGCTGGAAGCAGGCTTCGGCTTCGCCCCTGCCACCGGGCTCCTCGCCCTCGCGGTTTGGCTGCAGCAGCGTCAGTTCTCCCTTGAGCCGGTACAGCTCCGCCTCGTACACGCGCTCCTGCGTGCGCTCCACCGTGGCCAGCGCCTCGGTCAGCGTCTGGAGGCCTGCCTCGACCTGCCCCGCTCTGGCGTAGGCTTCGGCCAGCAGCGCCAGGAAATGCGTCCGATGAAACTCCGCGCCGGTGGCCCGGTAGGCGCTCAAGCCCTGCTGCATCTGTTCTATGCCCTCTGCTGCTCGTCCCTGCTCGACCAGCGCCCAGCCCGAGAGGATGATTCCGTAGGCCAACCAGAAGGGGAGGCCGTGCTCGGTCGCGAGCGCGATGAGTGCCTCTGCAAGCTCACGCGACGGCTGGGCCTCGCGGCGGTACAGATGAAGCTCGGCGGCGAAGACCAGGGCATCGGCCGAGGCAGCAGGATGTGAGAGGGTCTGAGCCAGATCGAGCGCTGCCTGGCTGCGCGCCAGGCCCTGATCCGGGTAGCCCGCCAGCCACAGGTCCATGGCGAAGAAGCCCAGCCCCAACACGCCGGGATCCAGTCCGTGGAAGATGGCGGGCGAGTCGTGCTGCCGAGGCTGGTAGAGGGCCAAGGCCTGCTCCAGATGCGCCCGAGCAGCGTCCAGCTCGCCGAGATCGAACAAGCTGCTGCCCAAGGCCCGATGGGCTTGCACGAGCAAGGCTGGGTCTTGCTCCTTTTGAGCCAGCGCAAGCAGCTGCTCGCCCAGCTTGCGTGCGGTCGGGAGTTCCGCACGGACCATGTAAAACGTGCGCAGCCCCAGCAGGGCGGGAAAAAGCTGGACCGTTTCCCCGAGCTGGCGGCACAGCGCCAGCGCCCGCTCGTAGGTCGCCTCCACCTCCGGGGCAGCGAACCCCTTGGCGGCCATCCAGGCCGGGCCGAGGGTGAGCTGCAGCGCGAGTTCCTGCCTGGTGCGCTCGGGACCATCGGGCTGGGTCTCGAGCAAGGCCAGGGCCCTGGTGAGGTGGGCGACCGCTTCGGCTTCGGCCGAGCGCTGCACCGCCTGGCGCCCGGCGCAATGCAGGTATTCCACCGCCTTGGCCGCGTTGCCGCTGCGGCTGAAATGATGGGCCAGCTCGCTGCAGTGCTCTTCGAGCTGGTCTTTGTGCAGGGCTTCGATGGCCTGGCCCGTGCGCTCGTGCAGCGCGCGGCGCCGCTCGATCAGCAGCGAGCCGTAGCTCACCTCCTGGGTCAGCCCATGCTTGAAGCAGTACTCCACTTCCGGAAACGCCGGTTGCTCGTAGATGAACTCCCCGGCCTGCAGCCGCGCGAGCAGGCTCTTGAGCCTGGCCTCGGGCAGGTCGACCACGCGCGCGACCAGGCTCCAGGGGAAGGCCTTGCCGATCACGGCCAGGGTCTGCAGCAGCGCCTTTTCGGCCGGCTCCAACCGGTCGATGCGGGCGGCGAGAACGCCTTGCACCGTGGTCGGGATGTGCAGAGCGGTCGGTATCTTCTCGAGACGGTAATGCCCGCGCTCGCCGCGCAGCGCCCCCTCCTCGACCAGTGTCTGTACCAGCTCCTCGATGAAGAAGGGGTTGCCTTCGGTCTGCTGCAGGATCCGCTGCTCGAGCGGGGCCAGCCCCGTGTCCGCGCCCAGCAGCTCGTGCAGAAGCTCGCGGGCCTCGGCTTCGCCCAAGGGATCGAGTCGAAGCTGGGTGTAGTAGCTCTTGTTCCCCCAATCGTGGCGGTACTCGGGCCGGTAGTTGACCAGCAGCAGGATGCGGGCGTTGGCCACGCTCTCGCCGAGAAAGCCGAGGAAGGCCTCGGTCTCGCTGTCCAGCCACTGCAGGTCCTCGACGATCAGCTCCAGCGGCTGGGCCAGGCTCTCGCGCACCAGCAGCCGCTTGACCGCCTCGAAGCTGCGCTGGCGGCGGATCTGCGGGTTCATCTGCGCCAGGGCCGAGCCGGGCTCGGCGATCCCCAGCAGCAGGGACAGGTAAGGCAGGCTGTCTTCCAGCGCGCGGTCCAGGGTCAGCAGCTTGCCGGTGAGCTTCTCGCGCCGCCGGCGCTCGTCGTCCTGCGCGGTGATCTGGCAGTAGTTCTTCAGCAGCTCGATCAGCGGCAGATAGGGATAGGCCTTGCCGTGCGAAACCGAGAAGGTCTCGAGCACCAGGGCTTCGCGCGGCGCGAGCAGCCTGAACTCGTGGCACAGGCGCGACTTGCCGACCCCAGGTTCGCCGACCACGCCGACGATCTGGCCATGCCCGGCATGTGCGCGCGCCCGCGCCTCGCGCAGCTGCTCGAGCTCGCGGACACGGCCGACGAAATGCGCCAGCCCGCGGCTGCCTGCCACCTGCAGCCGGGTGCGCAGCGGGCCCAGGCCCTGCACTTCGAAGATGGGCAGCGGTTCGGTGAGCCCCTTGATCGACGTCGCGCCGAGCGGCTTGAACGCGAAATAGCCCTCGCTCAGCTTGTGCGTGTCTTCGCTCGCGACGATGGAGCCGGGCACCGCGATGCCTTCCATGCGCGAAGCGATGTGGATCGAGTTTCCCACCGGGTCGTAGTCGATGTGCAGGTCGTCGGTGCGTATCGCGCGCACCAGGACCTCGCCGGAATTGACGCCGACGCGGATCTGCAGCGCAATGCCCTGGGCCTGCCGCACGCCGTCGGCGTAGCGGCGCATCTCCTCCTGCATGCGCAGCGCCGCCAGCAGGGCGCGCTGCGCATGGTCCTCGTGCGCGATCGGCGCGCCGAACAAGGCCAGGATGCCGTCGCCCATGGACTTGGCCACATAGCCTTCATAGTGGTGCACGGCGTCCATCATCAGCGCCAGCACGGGGTCGAGCAGGCGGCGCGCGTCTTCCGGGTCGAGGTCCTGGATCAGCGCGGTCGAGCCGGCCATGTCGGCGAACAGCGCGGTGATGGTCTTGCGCTCGCCACCCCCCGCGCCGCGCGCGGCCATCGCGGCCTGGGCGGCGCGGATGCGCTCGGCCAGATGGGCGGGGGTGTAGTCGATGGGTGCGCCGGTCGCGGGCGCGCTCGAGGGCGGCCCGCCCAATGGTGCGCCGCATTCGCTGCAGAACTTGGCGCTCGCACCAGCCTCGTGTCCGCAGGCCGGGCAGACACGCACCAGTCTGGCACCGCATTCCTCGCAGAACTTGGCGCCTGCCGGATTCTCGAACCCACAGCTGGTGCAGCGCATGGGGTCCACCTTCTTCGCCTTCGGCGGCTGGTTCAACAGTCCTTGAATTTTACAAGGCGTGCCGGTCGAAGGCCCGGCGATGCGTCGTGGACGCAACCGTCAGAACACCCCCGGAAACGAGCCCCCGTCCATCAGCAGGTTCTGGCCGTTGATGTAGCCCGCATGACGCTGCACAGGTAGGCGCAGGTGTTGCCGAGCTCTTCGGGCTGGCCGAAGCGGTGGGCCGGGTGCCTGGCCAGGCGCGCGGCGCGCAGCTCCTCGGGTGACCGTGGCCTTGATCAGCTCGATCGGCGCCAGCATGTTGGCGTCGATCGCGCGCAGCCAGGCCTCGCGGTCCCAATGGCGGAAGTCGCCCGGCGGCGGGCCGCCGGCGTTGGTGACCAGGATGTCGAACTCGGGATGGGCCGCGAAGATGCGCGCGCGCCCATCCGCGCTCGCCAGGTCGGCCGCGACCCAGGCCACGGGGCCCGGGCCCAGGGCCGCGAACTCGGCCGCGGCCTCGCGCAGCGGGCCCTCGGTGCGTGCCACGATGACCACCTGCGCGCCCTCGCGCACCAGGGCCTTGGCGCAGGCGTGGGTGCACTTGGACAGGACGTACTCGCCGCCAAGACCGATCTTCTTGGTCTTCAGCTCGGTGCCTTCGGCCTTGCTCTGGCTGTAGCCGGCCTTCAGCGTGACGACACCGACAGGTGCGGTGGCCATCAGGTTCCGGTTCTTGCGCTTCGGACCAGCGATGGCCACGGTGTCGACCTGGCTGTAGCCAGCGCCGAGCTTGACCACGTCGAAGTTGCAGGTGCCGAGGATCACGGCGATGTCGTCGTCACGACGGTTCTGCTCGTAACCGCCACCGATCATGATCGGGCCGTTGGCGTAGCTCGTCCAGAAGCTGCCCAGGTTCTTGGCTCCTTCGAGTAGAACCGTCACGACCTTCCATAGCGCACGTGCCTATGTTGGCAAACGCAGTTGCTTGCGCAGGCTCTTGTCGAACGCGGACTGCGGAACGAAACGGCGCAGCAGGCTCACTTGCCGCGCGAATCCGCCCGCGGTGTACCTGGCGCGCGGCTTTGCCGCCGTCGCGGCATTCAGCACGGCGTCAGCGACCAGTTCCGGCGAGTCGGCACTCATCATCACCTCGCGCATCACGGCCTGCGCGTTCGCGCTCGCCGACTTGTACTCATCGAGCGGCTGGTCGGCCTGGAGCAGATTGCTCTCGAACGACGTGCGCGTGTAGGCCGGTTCCACGAGGATCACCCTGACGCCGACGTCGCGCACCTCGTGGTCCAGTGACTCGGAGTAGCCTTCCAGCGCGTGCTTGCTCGACGCATACAGCGCGAAGTAGGGCGCTGGGATCAATCCCATCACGGAGCTGATGTTCACGATGCGGCCGGAGCGCTGACTACGCATCACCGGAAGGACGGCCTTGGTGGTCCGGATCACGCCGAACAGGTTGACGTCGAAGAGCGACTTCGCCTGTTCGAGCGAAGACTCCTCCGCCCCTCCAACCAGGCCGATTCCGGCATTGTTGACCAGCAAGTCGATGCGGCCGGTTTTCGCGAGGATCTGTCCGATCGCAGTCTCGACGGAATCATCGCGGGTCACGTCGCAAGCCACATGCTCCACTCCTGTGGATTGCCGCGGCGGAGTCTTGCGAGAGGTTCCGAAGACTCGGTACCCAGCCTTTGCCAGCGCCCGCGTGGTCGCCTCTCCGATACCGCCCGATGCTCCCGTGACGATCGCTACGGGGCTTTGCTGCTGCTCTTGTCCGTTGGACATTGGTTGCTCCTGTGTGAAGAAATCTAGGCGCCCGCGCTCGCAGCGCCGCCTTCCTGGCCGCGGTCCGGATGCCAATTCAAGCCTTCCAGAACGAGTTCGATATGGCGGCCGAGGAGATCGGGGGCGTGCATCAGAAAGTCGTCCGGCACGCGTGGGCCGATCGTGTGCCGGTGCAAGCAGGCCATCACGATGGGCAGCATCAGCGCGTGCGCCACCAGGTCGGGGTCTACAGGACGGAACTCGCCGCGATCGATGCCGCGCAGGACGATGCGCGAAACCAGGCCGCGCACCGGATCCATCACCTCGCGGTTCCAACAATCCGCCAGTCCCGGGAAGTTGCGCACCTCCGTGAGCATCAGCTTGAAGATGCCTCCAGCCTGGCCTTCCGCCAGCGAAAACCACCACGCCGTCAAGGCCTGTAGTAGCAGCTCACCGCTTGCTCCGGAGCTTGCCGTCACTTGATGCGCCCGCAGCTCGATCCGGGACGAGAAGCCCTCGGCGATCAGCGTCCTAAGCAGGTCTTCCTTGCTGTCGAAGTAGAGGTACAGCGTTCCCTTGGAAACGCCAGCCCGCGCGGCGATCTCATCCGCCCGGGCGGCCGCGAACCCTTTTTCGACAAAGACCGCCAGTGCGGCATCGAGCAGCTCTCGGGGCCGCGCCTGCTTGCGCCTGCGGCCCCCGGTGTCGGCGAGCTCAAGCATGGGATGCTTCGCTCGCGCTTTGCACGGCCAGGGTGGCCGGCCCTGCGGCTGGCGCCTGAGCGGGGGAATCGCGCCGCACGCGGAACCAGGCAGCGTACAGCGCCGGCACGAAGACGAGCGTCAGCGCCGTGGCCACCACCAGGCCGCCCATGATAGCGATGGCCATCGGTCCCCAGAAGACGCTGCGCGTGAGCGGGATCATGGCCAGCACCGCGGCGGCGGCCGTCAGCACCACGGGGCGCGAGCGCCGCACGGTAGCGTCGACGATCGCAGCCCACGGCGCCGTGCCGCGCGCGATGTCCTGGTCGATCTGGTCGACCAGGATGATCGAGTTGCGCATGATCATCCCGCCCAGGGCAATCACCCCGAGCAGCGCCACGAAGCCGAACGGCGCCTGGAACAGCAAGAGCGCCGGCACCACGCCGATCAGCGCCAGCGGCGCCGTCATGAAGACCATGAACAGGCGAGAGAAGCTCTGCAGCTGGATCATCAGCAGCGTCAGCATCACCGCGAACATCGCCGGGAACACCGCGAACAGCGCCTCGTTGGCCTTGTCACTCTCCTCGATCGCGCCGCCTTCCTCGATGCGGTAGCCGGGGGGCAGGCTGTCGATGATAGTCTGCAGCGACGGCCGGATCTGCGCCGTGGCGTAAGGGCCTTGCACGCCGTCGACGACGTCGCTGCGCACGGTCAGTGCCATGTCGCGGTTGCGTCGCCACAGCACCGGTTCCTCGAAGCCCGGCTCCACGCGCGCCAGCTGCGACAGCGGCACGGTGACGCCGCTGCGCGTGAACACCTGCAGGTCACCCAGCTGGCCGATGCGCTTGCGTTCTTCCGGCGTGGCCCGTACGACCACATCCACCAGTTCCTCGCCGCGGCGGATCTGCGTCACCGGGGCACCGTCCAGCACGGTCTGCACCAAGCCCTGGACGTCGGCGCTGGACAGGCCCAGCAGCCGTGCCTTGTCCTGATCGACGCGGACCTGCACCGAGCGGACCTGCTCGTTCCAGTCCAGTTGCGTGTCGCGCACCAGCGGGCTCTGGCGCACCGTGTCGCGCACCCGGTAGGCGATCTCCCGCACCTGGGCCTTGTCAGGGCCGATGACGCGGAACTGGACCGGGAAGCCCACCGGCGGGCCGAATTCCAGGCGCGTGACGCGCGCTTTCACGTCGGGCAGGGCCTCGTCCTTGGCGAACAGCTCCATGAGGCGCGCGCGCACGCGCTCGCGCTGTTCGATGCCGGCGGTCTTGACCACGAACTGCGCGAAGCCGGGGTTGGGCAGTTCCGGCTGGATCGACAGGTAGAAGCGTGGCGTGCCGGCACCGGTGTAGGCGGTGAAGAATTCCACGTCGGGGTCCTTGGCCAGCCGCGCTTCGAGCAGCTTGACTTGCCGCTCGGTGGCGGCGAACGACGCGCCCTCGCGCAGGCGCAACTCCACCAGCAGCTCGGGCCGCGAGGCGGTGGGGAAGAACTGCTGCTGCACCTTCAGCATGCCGGCGCCGGCGATGCCGAAGGCCAGCACCGTGATGGCCAGGACCCACGCGCGATGCTGCACCGCCCAGTCGACCACGCGCCGCAGCCGGTGGTACACGGGCCGGTCGTAGACGTCGTGGTGCGTACCGGTAGCCAGTTTCTTTGGCAGCAGCACTACGCCCAGGTAGGGCGTGAAGACCACGGCCACCACCCAGGACAGGATCAGCGCCACCCCGACGACCCAGAAGATGCCGCCCGCGTACTGGCCGGCGATCGACTTCGCGAAGCCCACCGGCATGAAGCCGGCGGCCGTGACCAGTGTGCCGGTCAGCATCGGAAACGCCGTGGAGGTGTAGGCGTAAGTGGCAGCGCGCACACGGTCCCAGCCTTCCTCCAGCTTCACCACCATCATCTCCACGGCGATGATGGCGTCGTCTACCAGCAAGCCCAACGCGATGATCAGCGCGCCCAGCGAGATGCGGTCCAGGTTCCAGCCGGCGGCATACATCACGGCCGCCACCAGCCCGAGCACCAGCGGCACCGACGCGGCCACCACGATGCCGGTGCGCCAGCCCAGGAACAGGAAGGACACGGCCAGCACGATCGCCAGCGCCTCCAGGAACGAGCGCTCGAACTCCCAGACCGACTCGGCCACCACGCGCGGCTGGTCGGCGTACTGCTGGATCTCCACGCCCACGGGCAGTTCCTGCCGCACCTGCGCCATTCGCTGTTCCAGCGCGCGCCCGAAATCCAGCACGTTGCCCTTGGGCTGCATGGTCACGCCGATGGCGAGCACCGGCACGCCGTTGTGGCGGATGCTGAAGCTCGGCGGGTCTTCGTAGCCGCTGCGCACGGTGGCGATGTCCGCCAGCCGCAGCAGCTGGCCGCCCACCTCCAGCGTCACGTTCGCCACATCCGCGGCACTGCGCACCCCGCCGTCCACGCGCACTTGCACGCGGTCGTGCGTGGTGTCGGCCGAGCCGGCCGGCGTCACCAGGTTCTGGCGCGCCAGGGCATCGAACACCGTCGTGGGCGGAACGCCGAGCGCCGCCAGCCGCCGCGTGGAGATTTCCACGAAGACGCGTTCGGCCTGCTTGCCCAGCACGTCCACCTTGCCGGCACCGGGCACGCCCTGGATGCGCCGCTTCACGTCCTCGGTGACGGCCAGCAGCTCGGCCATCGACAGGCCGGGCGCGCTCACCGCGTAGAGCACGCTGTAGCGGTCGTTGTACTCGTCGTTGAAGAATGGCCCGCGCACGCCCTCGGGGAACTCCTGGCGCACGTCGCCGATCTTCTTGCGCACCTGGTACCAGGCGTTGTCCAGCTCCGCCTTGCTGCTGCCGCCCTTCATCCACAGCGTGATGCCGCCGTAGCCCTGGCGCGCGAAGCTGCGCACGTAGTCGAAGTGGTCCAGCTCCTGCAGCCGGCGCTCGATGCGGTTGAGGACCTGGTCCTGCACCTCCTGCGCGCTGGCGCCCGGCCACACGACGATGGCCGTCATCTGGGGCACGTCGAAGTTCGGGTCCTCCAGGCGGCCCAGCCGGCTGAAGGAGAAGCCGCCGACGATGAGGGTCGCGATGATCAGGAACAGCACCATCGCGCGATGCGTGACCGCCCATTCGGACAGGTTGAAGCGTTTCATGAGGTGCTCTTGGCGGCCAGGGCCGGACCGGTTTCGGGGGAACGCTCGACGGCGCGCACGGCCATGCCGGCGTCCAGCTTCTGCGCGCCGACGGTGACGACGCGGCTGCCAGCAGCCAGGCCGATGACGTGAACGGAAGCGTCGTCGATGGCAACAACCTGCACAGGGGTCCACACCAGGCCGGAGCCCTTGGCGTCCAGGATCCACACTCCCGCGGACTGGCTGGCCTTCACCAGCGCGGTGACGGGCAGGACGCTGGCCACCGGACCGGCCGCTGCTGCGGACAGGTGCAACTGCACGGTGCTGCCGAGAGGCAGGGCGGCGATCTGCGCGCGCGACTGCGGAGCCGCGGCGTAGCGCACGCGGAAGGTCCGGCCTTGCGCGTTGGCCAGCGGCGAGACTTCGCGCAGCGCCAGCGAAAGCGGCGATTTCGCGTCATGCCAGGGCGTGGCCGTGGCGCTGAGCGTCCGTGCCCGGCCCACCCATTCTTCGGGCAGGTCCGCGACGATCTCGCGCTCGCCGTCCCGCGCCAGCGACAGCACGGGTTGGCCCTCGGCCACCACCTGGCCGCGCTCGAAGCGCAGTCCGGTGACCACCCCAGCATAGGGCGCCGTCAGCGTCGCGTAGCCTTCGCGATTGCGGGCCAGCTCGAGTTGGCGGCGCGCCTGGTCCAGACGGGCCGCGGCCGCGTCGGCGCGCGCCTTCTGACGCTCATGGTCGGCGGCGCCGACGGAACCGTCCGCCAGCAGCCGCCGGAACCGCGCTTCGTCAGACGCGGCCTGCTGCGCGTCGACCGATGCAGCCTGCACCTGGTCGGCGGCGGCACGCGCGGCCAGCTGATAGTCGGCCGGGTCCAACCGGGCGAGCGCCTGGCCGGCGTTCACGGTGTCGCCGACATCGACCAGCCGCTCCACGATCTTGCCGCCGGTGCGGAAACCCAGGTCCGTCTCGACACGGGCACGGACGATCGATGTGAACGTGCGTGTCTGGAGCGATGCGGAGGGGGTCACGGTGGTCACGAAGACCGGCCTGGTCACCGCGACAGGGGCGGGCGGGTCGCTGCAGGCGGCCAGCAGCGCGCAGGCGGTGGCAACGGCTGCGCGGGACAGTGCAGGGGAGATGCGGTTCATGGGCTCGTTCTCTCGGCTTGGGAAGTGATGGCGGAGGCGGGTCGGGCTGGCGCGAAGCCGCCGCCCAGTGCCTTGTAGAGTTGCACGTCGGCCAGCGCCTGCTGAAGGCGGCTGTCCGACAGGGCCAGCTCACTGGCCAACACCGAGCGCTGCACGTCCAGCAGCACCAGCAGATCGATCTGGCCTTCGCGTTGCAGCGATTGGGCGCGCTGCAATGAGCGGCGGCGGTGTTCCACGGCCGTGGCCAGCGCGGCGCCACGCTTGGCCTCTTCTCTGCGTGCAAGGAGGCTGTCTTCGACTTCCTGGACCGCCACCAGCACCGCTTTCTGCCAGGCCAGCAACGCCTCCTCGGCACGCGCGGACTGGGCGCGGATGCCGGCGTCGATCCGCCCCGCGTTGAAGATCGGCGCTGCAAAGGCGAGCGCCACGTTCGAGAAGGGCACCGGCGCGAGATCCAGCGCGTTCAGCCGCAGGTCCTGGCGTCCGAGCAGGGCGCTCAGGAAGAGCTTGGGCCACCACTGGGCGCGCGCCTCGCTGCCGCGCAGCGTCTCGGCCCCGAAGCGCGCCTCGGCGGCGATCAGGTCAGGCCGGCGCCGCAGAAGTTCGCTGGGCTGGCCGGTGCCGATCTCCCGCGCCGCGGGCCATGCGAACGCCACCGTGGGGTCGATCACGCGCAACGACGGGTTGCGGCCCAGCAGCACGGCGAGCCGCGTCTGCGAGATGCCGGCCAGCGTGCGCAGAGCGGGCACCTGCGCATCGAGCGCGTCGGCCTCGGCGCGCGCACGATCGAGGTCGAAGGCACTGGCCTCACCTTCACGCAGGCGGCTGGCCACGCGGGCGGACGTCTCGCGCTGGGCTGCTGCCAGGGCCTGGACGATGCGCAGCCGTTCCTCGGTGCCGCGCAGCACGAAGTACTGGCGCGCCACCTCGCTCGCCACCAGCAGCCGGGCTCCTTGCACGCCGGCCTCGGCCGCGGCGGTGTCGGCCCGTGCCGCATCGCGTGCGGCGCGCACGCCACCGGCCAGGTCGATCTCCCAGGCCAGTTCGATACCGGCGCGCAGCGCGCGCGTGTCCGGCAGGCCTTGCTTGACCGGGGCGGGCAGGCCGCTGTCGCTGCGCGAGACCGACGCCTGCAGACCGACCGTGGGCCAGAGCCGAGAGCTCTGGGCATCACTGCCTGCGCGGGCCTGGATGACGCGTTGCAGCGCGATGGCGACGTCTTGGTTGGCGGCCAGCGCTTCATCAATCAATGCAGTCAGCGTCGGATCGGCGTAGCCGGGCCACCAGGTGCTGTCCAGGTCGTGACGGGCGCCCGTCGCCGGACCTGCCTGACCGAAGGCGGCCGCCAGAGGCACGGACGGTGATGGGGCCTGCACGGGGGCGACCGAGCATGCCGACAGGAGAGTGAATGCCGCCAGTGCCAGGGGCGGGGCGGCCCGGCGAAGGGGAAGTTGGGCGAGTGGCTTCATAAACTGTACTAGTGAGTACAGTAAGTGTGGATGATATATACTGAACTGTCAAGTACATTAAAGTTGACCATGCCCCAGAAGGACGAATCCGCACCGAAGCCGCAACGCGGCAGGCCGCGCGACCCCGAGCGCTGCAGGCGCATCCTGGAGGCGGCGAAGAGCCACTTCTATGCGCACGGCCTGCAACGCGCCAGCGTGGAGGCCATCGCGGCCGAGGCAGGCGTCTCGAAGATGACCGTGTACAGCAACTTCGGCTCCAAGGAAGGGCTGTTCGAGGCGGTCGTGCGGGAACGCACGGAACGTGTCATCGGCGGCGTCGCCGGGGTCGAGTCGCTGGACCCGCAGCAGCCCCAAAAGGCGCTGCTGGAGATCGGCGAACAGTTCCTCGCGCTCACGCGCGAGGACGAGGCGCTGGGCAAGTTCCGCTCGGTCTACGGCGCCGCTGGGGCGCAGCCAGAGGCTTGCCGCGCGTTCTACCGTCAGGGGCCCGAGCGGCTGATGGAGGAACTGGCCGCCTACCTGCGTCGCGCCCATGCGGCGGGCACGCTGAAGGTGCGGCACCCGCGGCAGGCAGCGAACCTGTTCCTGTCGATGTTCATGGGCGATGGCCACGTCCGTGGGCTGCTGATGCTAGAGCTGCCGGACACGCGCGAGGACAGGGCCCTCCTGCGCGAGGCCGTGAGGGTGTTCATGGCGGCCTATGGGGAAGGTGCCTGAGGCTCAATGCCCTGTGCCCGCCAACTGGCGCAGGTGCTGGACCGCCTCCAGTTCGTCGATGACCACGCAGGCGAAGTCCTCGTAGGAAATCGCGCTGCGGCCGGCGGCATCGCGCACCAGGGCCGCGGGCGCCAATCGATAGCGAGCCGGCCGTGATCATGGAGTGTTACTCACTTCATGCGCGAGATCGGGTCGACCAAGCCGTTGCGCAAGCGTTTCTGGCGTCGGTAAAGACCGTGCTCGCCGCCGTGTGAGTGTTTAAGAGCTTGTTGCTGGCGTGGCGGCTCAGACCCCGATGTACGCATCCTGCACTTCCCGCGCTGCGCGCAGTTGCTGCGAGTTGCCGGTCCAGGCCACCCGACCCTTGCCGAACACGATGTGCCGGTCGCCCAGCCGCATCAGCGCCTCCAGGTCCTTGTCGACGACAAGCAGCGACAGCCCTTCCGCCTTGAGCGCCGCCAGGCTGCGCCAGATCTCCTGCCGCACCAGGGGCGACAGGCCTTCGGTCGCTTCGTCCAGGATCAGCAGGTCGGGATTCGTGAGCAGCGCCCGGCCGATCGCCAGCATCTGCTGTTCTCCGCCGGACAGGTTGGCGCCCAGGTTGCGCTCGCGTTCGCGCAGCCGCGGGAACATGGCGTAGACACGTTCCAGCGTCCATCCCGCGCGCGCATCAGGCCTGGTCCGCGCGGTGGCCACGAGGTTTTCGCGTACGGTGAGGGTCGGGAAGATGCGGCGGCCCTCCGGGACCAGGCCGATGCCGGCCTGGGCCACACGGAAGCTGGGCAGCTCGTGCACCGGCCGGCCGCGCAGCGTGATCGCGCCCCGGCGCGGCCGGAGCATGCCCATCACGGTGTGGACGAGCGTCGAGCGGCCCATGCCGTTGCGCCCGATCAGCGTGACGCACTCACCCTCGCAAACCTCGAGCGACACGCCGAACAATGCCTGACTTGTGCCATAGAACACCTCGAGGTCACGCACCTGGAGCAGAGTGGACATCACGCGTTCCTTTCGTCATGCCCGAGATAGGCATCGCGCACCACCGGGTTGCTGCGTATCTCGTCCACCGTGCCCGTCACCAGGATCCGGCCATAAAACAGCACGCTGATGCGGTCCGCCAGCGCGAACACCGCATCCATGTCGTGCTCGATCAGCACGGTCGTGTAGCGGCCCTTCAGCCCACGCAGTACGCCGATCACCGCTTCGGCGTCGCTCGGACTCATGCCGGCCATCGGCTCGTCCAGCAGCAGCAGGCGCGGTTCGGTGGCCAGGGTCATCGCGAGCTCCAGCTGGCGCATTTCTCCGTGGGAGAGCCGCGCGACCGGCTGATCGGCGCGCGCCGCAAGGCCGGCGTCGCGCAAGGCCTGCCGCGCCCGGGCGACCAGCGCCTGGTCGCTCTCGGCAGCGCGCCAGAAGCGAAAGCTGTGGCCGCGCCGTGGCCGCACGGCCAGCAGCAGGTTCTGCAGCGCGGTGAACTCACCGAACACCGATGAGATCTGGAACGAGCGGCCGATGCCCAGCAGCGAGCGCCGCCAGGTGGGCAGCGCGGTGATGTCGACGCCGTCGAACAGGATCCGGCCGCCGCTGGGCGCGATCTCGCCCGCGAGCTGGTTGACCAGCGTGGTCTTGCCCGCGCCGTTGGGCCCGATCAGCGCATGCAGCTCGCCGGGCACCAGCGACAGGTTCACGCGGTCGGTGACGGTCAGGCCACCGAAGCGCTTCTGCAGGTTCTCGACGGTCAGCATGCCGGCTCCTTCGCAGGCACCGGCCCGGGCTTGCCCGCTTCGGCGCCGGCGCCAACCGGCGCCCGATCCGGCCGGCCGCGCGCCAGCAGCCCGTGCAGCCCGCCCTTCATCCCGATCGCGACCGCCACGATGAACAGGCCGACCACCGCCATCGGATGCTTCGCCACGATCGCATCGAGGCCCCACGGCAGCGGCAACGGGAGCGAGACCAGCAACTCCTCCAGCACCAGGAGCGCCAGTGCCCCGTACAGAGGCCCAATCACCGCTCCCATGCCGCCCAGCACGATCATCATCACCAGTTCGCCCGAAACCTGCCACTGCAGGTAAGAAGGCGACATGTAGCGCGCGAGATTGGCGAGCAGCACGCCCGCGAGCGCGCAGACCAGCGCCGACAGCAGGTATGCGGCCAGCTGGTAGCGCAGCGTCGGGTAGCCCAGCGCGGCCATTCGCCGTGGGTTGATCCGGATCGCCCGCAGCACCATGCCGAAGGGTGAACGTACCAGGCGCTGCTTGGCGTACAGAGCCAGCAGCAGCAGCAGGAACACCACCCAATACAGCACGGCGTTGTCGTCGAGCGAGAACGGCCCGAAATCGCTGCGTGCCGGGATCGCCATGCCGTCGTCGCCACCGTAGTCGCGCAGGGTCACGGCCACGTAGTACGCCATCTGGCCGAAGGCGAGCGTGATCATGATGAACGCCATGCCGCTGGTGCGCAGGCAGAGCAGGCCCAGCGGCACCGCCAGAACTGCTGCGGCCAGCAGCGCCGTCGCCAGGTGGACCCAGCCGCTGGTCACGCCGTTGTTGGCGAGGATGCCGACCGCGTACACGCCAACGCCCAGGTACAGCGCGTGGCCCATGCTGACCAGCCCGCCGAACCCGAGCACCAGGTTCAGGCCGATCGCCGCGAGCGCCAGGATCAGCACGCGCGAAAGGAAGGTCACGTAGTAGTCCTGCCCCAGCGCCTGCGCCAGCCAGGGAACGGCAGCCAGGGCGATCAGCACCACGAAGGCCGCAACAGTCGATTTTCTGGATTCAGCCATGCTTGACAGGGAACAGCCCGCGCGGGCGGATCGCCAGCACGACCGCCATGAACAGGTAGATGAGGATGGAAGCGATCGTCGGGCCCGCAGTCTTGGCCGCTGCGCCCGGGAGCACGTGAGGCAGCAGCACCGGCAGGAAGGCGCGGCCGATGGTGTCGACCATGCCCACGATGAGGGCGCCGAGGAAGGCGCCGCGCACGGAGCCGATGCCGCCGGTGACGATCACGACCAGCGTGAGGATCAGGACCGGCTCGCCCATCCCCGACTGCACCGACAGGATCGGGCTGGCCATGATGCCCGCCAGTCCCGCCAGCGCAGCGCCCAGTCCGAACACCAGCGTGTTCAGGCGACGAATGTTGACGCCCAGCGCAGAGACCATTGCGGCATCGGTCGCGCCAGCCCGGATCAACATGCCCACCCGCGTATGGTGCATCAGCCACCAGGTGGCCACCGCGACGGCCCCGCCGACGACAACGATCGCAAGGCGGTAGGCCGGGTAGCTGAGGCCGAACAGGTCGACGGCGCCCGCCAGCCATTGCGGCGCCGCCATGAACAGCGAGGACGGGCCCCAGACGATGCGCACCAGCTCGTTGAAGAAAAGGATCAGGCCGAGCGTCGCGAGCACCTGGTACAGGTGGTCCCGCTCGTACAGCCGCAACAGCACCAGCCGCTCGATGACCACGCCCAAGAGGAGCGAGGCGCCCACACCAGCGGCGAGCGCCACGGCGAAGGAGTCGCTGGCCTGCCAGGCGGCCACCCCCAGGTAGGCGCCCAACATGTAGAAAGAGCCGTGAGCGAGGTTCAGGAAGCCCATGATGCCGAACACCAGCGTGAGACCGGCGGACAGCAGGAACAGCAGCATGCCCAATTGCACGCCGTTGAGCAGCTGCGTCAGGAAAAGCTCGAGAGTCATCGTGTCCAGCCCGTCACGTTTACTTCAGCGGACACTGCCGGTGGTATGCGTCCTCGTGATTGCGCAGGGGAAAATCCACCGTCTTGAGGCTCATCCGGCCCCGCGCGTCCTTGGCGACCTGCAGCACCGGCATGTCCATGACGGGGAAGTTGTTGTGGTTGAACTTGAAGGGGCCGCGCACGGACTTGAAATCCGCCGCCTTGATCGCCGCCGTGAAGGCCGGCTTGTCGCCGACGTTGCCGCGCACCTTGGCGATGGCCGAATCCAGCAGCATCGCCGAGTCGTAACCCTGGGCAGCGTACTGCGAGGGAATGCGCTTGTGCTTCGTCTCGAACTCCTCGACGAAGCGCTTGCTCTGCGGGTTGTCGAACTCGGGCCCCCAGAACGATCCGGTGATCGCGCCCAGGGCAGCTTCTCGTAGCGCCGGCAGTGTGGAGCCGTCCGTGGTGCCGGTGGACAACAGCGGGATCTTGCCCATGAGGCCGGCCTGCTGGTACTGGCGCACGAAGTTGATGCCCAGGCCGCCCGGATAGAAGACGAACACCGCATCGGGCTTCGCGGCAGCGATCTGGGAGATCTCGGCCGAGAAGTCCTGCTGGTTCAGCGGCGTGTAGGTTTCGCCGGCCAGTTCGCTCTTGTAGTAGCGCTTGAAGCCCGCGATGTAGTCCTTGCCGGCCTGGTAATTCGGGGCCAGAGCGAACACCTTCTTGAACCCCTTGTCCGCGGCGTACTTGCCGACCACCTCCGACTGCACGTCGTTCTGCCACGAAACAACGAAACCGTAGGGGGAGCATTGGGCGCCGGCGATCGGGCCGGGGCCCGCGTTGGAGCCGATCAGGAACACCTGCTTGTCCGTGATCGGCTTGTGCACGGCCATCATGATGTTGGAGAAGGTGATGCCCGTGATGATGGAGACCTTCTCCTTCTCGATCAGCTTCTGCGCGAGCTGCACGGCCACCTCCGGCTTGAGCTGCGAGTCCTCGCGGAACACCTGCACCGGCACTCCACCAAGCTTGCCGCCGTTGCGCTCCACGGCCAGCATGAAGCCGTCGTACTGCTCCTGGCCCAGCACACCCTGCGGGCCCGAGAGTTCGGCCATGAAGCCGATCCGGACCGGTTCCTGGGCCTGCACGGTCGCGCCGGCGGCGAGCGTCGCGGCCAACAGCATTGCGCGCGTGAATTTCATCTTTGTCTCCTGTGGGTCTGGTGTAGTTTCAGTACTGCTCGCGCCAGAGGTCGAGCGCCTCCTGCACGGGCCGGTCCGAATAGCTGAAAAGCACGGTGTCGGAGCTAGTCTCGAGCCGGTAGGGCATCCAGGACGGGCAGACGAACACGTCCTTCGGCCCGAACGCCAGCACCTGTTCGCCGATCACGCAGCGGCCTTCACCCTCCACCACCACGTAGACAGTAGAGTCGGTGGAGCGATAGCTCGTGCCGCGGAAATCCGCCGGCAGCAACTGCATGAAGGTGCCGATGGTGGGAATGGCCCAATCTCCGGTGACCGGATTCGTGTACTGCAGCTTGTGGCCCCAGCACGCGTGCGGATCCTCGCTGCGACGCAGCGTCTGGAGCGCCTCGCGGGTGCGTTCGTACGGATACCAGAACAGCGGCGAAGTCCGACTGCGGCTGCGGAAACCCACCGGCTTCATGGTGTTGCCGAAGCGCGCCAGGTTTGCATTGGCCCCGCGATCTGCCTCGGTCGCCGTGCGCGAACCGTCTTCGCGGAACTGGGCATCCAGCAGTTCCACCACGGGCAGATCCAGGCCGTCTAACCACACCATGGGCTCGCTCGACTCGTTGCCGTGCTCGTGGAAGGTCCAAGAAGGCGTGATGACGAAGTCGCCCACCTGCATGGTGACCCGCTCGCCGTCGACCGTGGTGTAGGCGCCCGCACCGTGCATGATGAAGCGCAGCGCCGATTGCGAGTGCCGGTGGGAGGGTGCGAGCTCCCCCGGCAGGATCAGCTGCAGACCCGCGTACATGCTGTGGGTGATCCGGGTCCGCCCGCGCAGGCCCGGGTTCTCCAACACGAGCACGCGGCGCTCGGCTTCCATCGCGGAAATCAGCGTGCCGCTCTCCTGCAGCCAGGGCCAGACCTGGTCCCATCGCCAGAGGTTCGGCAGGCAGGGCGTGTTCGGCTCCTTCGTCACCAGGCTGTGCAGCACCTCCCACAGCGGCGTGCAGTGCGCCTGGCCGATGCGGTCGTAGAAGGCGCGGCGCTGCTGCGCCAGGTCATCCGGGCTGCCGCCCGTCGCGAGCATGGCGTTCATGCATATCTCCCTTGCGCGTTGCGCACATCGACCAGCATCCGGCCGATGCCGCCGAACTCAACCTCGATCACGTCGCCGTCCACGACCGGCCCGACGCCCTCCGGCGTCCCGG
The DNA here is from genome assembly GCF_005503345.1 of Ramlibacter sp. 2FC. Taxonomy (NCBI): domain Bacteria; kingdom Pseudomonadati; phylum Pseudomonadota; class Betaproteobacteria; order Burkholderiales; family Comamonadaceae; genus Ramlibacter; species Ramlibacter sp. 2FC. Next base: position 181,205 of record NZ_SCMM01000001.1, on the reverse strand, counting down.
TGAACAGCAGGTCACCCGGGTGCAGCGTGTAGTAGGAGGATGCGGTGGCGATCAGGGTGGGGATGTCCAGCACCAGGTCGCGCGTGTTCGCGCGCTGGCGCGGGTGGCCGTTCACCGTCAGCCAGAAGTCCAGCTCCTGTGCATTGCGCAGTTCGTCGGCCGTGACCATCCAGGGGCCGACCACCGTGTAGCTGTCGATCGACTTGCGCATGCTGCGCTCCTGCGGCCCGCGCACCGTCATGTCCAGGCCGCCGGTGTACGCGGCGATGTGGTCCCAGGCGCGCTCGCGCGGGATGTTGCGGCCGGCCTTGCCGATCACCAGCACCACCTCGGCCTCGTGGTCGTTGCGGCGGTCCGGGTGCTGGATCTCCACGCCCTGGCTCGGGCCTACGATCGAGCTGGTCGCCTTGAGGAACAGGCCGATCTGCTGGATTTCGTGCACCTGATTCTCGAAGTGGATGGACGCGTCGCCGCGCGCTTCCTCCAGGTGCTTGCGGTAGTTCACGGGCGCAGCGATGACCTTGCCGGGATTCGCCACCGGCGCGAGCAGGCGCCGTCCCGCGAGCGGCAGCGTCTGCGCCGAGGGCGCAATCCGGCGAATCTCGTCCATCACGCGCGGCAGGTTCGCCACCAGCGGATCGACGGTGGGCAATGGGTAGCGCTGGGAGGGCAGCACTTCGAGCGCGGCGGTCACGTCGCGCACCTCGTCGCCCTCGACCAGGCCGAGGCGGTTGTCGTCGAAACGGCAGATCTTCATGGGTTCTCCGTGCCCCTCAATGTTGCGAGTCGGGGATGCGCATCGTCAGTCCCTCTGTGTCGGGACCGACCACGAGGCGGCAGCTCAGGCGGCTGTTCGGTTGCACCGCCACAGCGAACTCGAGCATCTTCACTTCGATGTCGGTGCGCCCCGGCAGGCGGGCGGCCCAGCTTTCGTCGACGTAGACGTGACAGGTGGCGCACGCGCACGCGCCGCCGCAATCCGCATCGATGCCCGGCACGTTGGCCGCGACCGCGGCCTCCATCACGGACAGGCCTTCTTGCGCGTCCAGCGCGATGTGCTCCCCGGCTGGGGTCTGGAAATGAAGGGTTGGCATGCTCTCTCCTTGTTTACGCGGCAGGGGCGGCGAGGCAGCGCAGCGCCACCTCCGGGTCGGCCAGGCGTGCCATGTCCACACGCTGGCCGGTCTTGATCAGTTGGCGCGCGGCCATGAAGTCCTCGGGCGCATCGACAGCCTCGACCGCCGTCACTCGCCCCTCGCGCAGGTACCAGGCGGCGTGCGCCTGCGGCTTGCCAGGCTGGGGACGCAGCACGGTCGCGTCGCCGGCGCCGGCGCGGCCGGCCACCTGGATACGATGGTCGAACTGGTCGGACCAGAACCAGGGCACCGGCATGGGCGGAACCGGCCGGCCCGCGATCACGGCAGCCACGCACTTGGCCTGGTCCGTCGCGTTCTGCACGGACTCCAGCCGCACCGGCTCGGCGCCGGGATGCAGGACCTGCTCGGTGCAGTCGCCGATGGCGAACACTTCGTCCGCACTGGTCCTGCATTGCGCGTCGACGCGGATCGCGTGCCCGCACTGCAGGCCAGCCTCGCGCGCCAGCTCGACACGCGGCTGGGCCCCAATGCCGATCACGAGCGCGTCGGCGGTGAAGAGGCCGTGTGAAGTCTCGAGCGCGATAGCGTGGTCCTCGGCGCGTACTGAGGTGATGGCGGTGCCGAGATGCAGCGCCACGCCTTGCGCGCGATGCAGGTTCTCGACGTGTGCCGAGGTGGCCATGCCCACCGAGCGCTGCAGCACACGCGGCGCCGCCTCGAAGACGTCCACGGCCACGCCGCGCTTGCGCGCGGCCGCGGCCACCTCCAGGCCGATGTAGCCGGCGCCGAGGACGGCTAGGCGGCGGATGCGTCCGAGTGCGGCGCCCAGTGCCTGTGCGTCGTCCCAGGTTCTCAGCACATGCACCGATTCGCCGGCGGGCAGCCTCGGCCAGGTCCGCGCTGCGGCACCGGTTGCCAGCACCAGTTGCGCGTACGGCAGCTCCGAGCCGCCGTCAAGGCGAACAAGCTTGCGACGCGTATCGATCGCGACCACCGCGCGGCCGGCGAGCAGCCGGCAGGCGATCGACTCGTAGAACGCCGCCGGACGCAGCAGGATGTCCGACTGGGCGACGCCGCCCTGCAGGCAGGCTTTGCTCAAGGGCGGCCGCTGGTAGGGCAGGTGCGGCTCGGCACTTACCAGCGTCAGTGCACCGTTCCACCCCAGCTGACGCAACGACGCGGCGAACTGGCACGCAGCGTGGCCCGCGCCGATGACGACGACTCCGGCTTCCATGGCGGTCAGCGTGGCCATCGGATCAATACAGCCGCACGCGCATCTGCTGGATGCCGCGGAAGCGCGCGTTGCGGTTGAACACCGGCTCGGCTGCGAGCTGCATGTTCGGGAAGCGGCGTGCCAGCGCGGGCAGTGCCTCGCCCGCCTCGAGCCGCGCAAGCGGCCGGCCCAGGCAGACGTGGATGCCAGCGCCGAACGCCAGGTGCGGATTGGGCGCGCGCTTCAGACGGAAGGTGTCGGGGTCGGCGAACATGCGCTCGTCCCGGTTGGCGGAGACTTGCGCGATGATGACCTCGGTGTCCGGCGGGATCGTCCCCGAGGGCACCTGCACTTCGCGGGTGGTGCGCCGGCCCTGCAGCTGCAGCGGCGTCGCATAGCGCAGGCACTCTTCGATGCCCGGCCCCACCGCCCCGGGATCGTCGGCCATCAGCGCCAGTTCCTCGGGATGGTTCATCAGCGCCAGGGTCGACAGACCGATCAGGTTGGTGGTGGTCTCGTGCCCGCCATTGAGCACGAGGATGCACATGTGCGCCATTTCGTCCTCGCTGATCGGCGGGCTGCCGCGCTTCTCGGCGGCGACCAGCGCGCTGATGATGTTGGACGGAACGTCCTCAACTGGACGACGGCGCCATTCGTTGATGTGGACGAGCAGGTACTCCTTGAACTTTCGGGTGGCCTCGTGGCCGGCGGCGATGACCTCCTGGCTCACGGCAGGGTTCAGCGGCAGCAGCACTTGCGCGCCAAGGTCGCGGATGATCGGACCGTCGCTGCGCGGCACGCCGAAGATGTCGCAGATCACCTGGATCGGAATGCGCGAGGAGAACTCGGAAACGAACTCGATCTCCCGCTTCTCCTCGACCTCGGCTAGCAGTTCCGCCACGATCTCGCGCAGGCCGACGCGCAGCCGCTCCATGGAGGCCTGGGTGAAGAACGGGTTCACGATGTCGCGCAGGCGGTCGTGGTCCGGCGGATCACGGAACAGCATGGTGCTGGTGTGGTGCTCCAGCAGCGGGCCCTCGCCGAACTTCTTCGCATAGGCTTCGGCGCGGTTGACCTTGCCGGTGAGATCTCGCCAGATTGTCTTGATGTCGTCGTACCGCGAGAGCAGCACCGAGCCATCCGAGTTCCAGTGCAGCGGTTCGTGGTCGCGCAGGGCCTTGTAGAACGGCACCGGGTCGCGGTAGTACGCATCGGGAAGGTTGAACAGATCGAACCCGTTCGCAGCGGCTTCGGGGCCGCGGGCCATCGTTGCTGAACTCACTGACTGTCTCCTGCGCTTGTGTCAAGTTCGGTGCAGTCTAGGTTTCGCTCTTGAATTTCTCAATAAAATGAGGTTGATTTCCAATATTGTTTTCACAGATGAAGCCGGCGACATTCGATCTCAACCTGCTGCAGGTCGTCGTTGCGCTCGATGCCACGCGCAGCGTCACGCGCGCAGCACAGGAGCTCGGGATGAGCCAGCCGGGACTGAGCACCGCGCTGGCGCGTCTGCGCAAGCACTTTGGCGATCCGATGTTCGTGCGCACCTCCGAAGGCATGCGGCCGACACCCCGCGGGACGGCCGTGGCCGATGAAGCGCGTGCCGTGCTGCAGCGGGTCAACGAGAAGGTGCTGAATGGCCCGCACTTCGTGCCCGAGGAGACGACCACCGAGTTCCGGTTCGCGATGCCGGATGTGGCCGAGATGACTTTCATGCCCACGCTGATCGAGGCGTTCCGCACCGCGGCGCCCAGGGCCACGCTCCACACCGCGTCCTATGCGCCGAGGGACCTGGAGCTGGCTATGGAATCCGGACAGGTCGACATCGCGTTCGGTTACTTTCCCGACCTCAAGGGCAGCGCCTTCTTCAAGCAGCGGCTGATGATGCACGGCTTCTCGTGCATGCTGCGCGCCGGCCATCCGGCCGCCCGGCGGCTGACGAAAGCCATGTTCTCGGAGCTGGAGCATGTGCTGGTGGAAGCGCCGACGCGCAGCCTGGAACTGGTCGACAACTATCTGGACCGGCGCCACATCTTCCGCAAGGTGCGGCTACGCACCATGCATTACCTCACGCTGCCCGTGCTGGTCGCATCCACCGATCTCGTGGCGACGGTGCCGTCCGCCGTCGGCCGCTTCTTCGCAGACCTGGGGCAGATCGTGCTGGTCGAGCCACCCTACGACATCCCGAAGTTCCCCATCCAGCAGCACTGGCACCGGCGCTACGACCAGGATCCGCGCAGCCGCTGGCTGCGCGAGCAGATCGCGAGGCTGTTCGGCAGCGGATCGAACTGGCGGTTGTAGCACCCGTCGGTGTCGGCTAGGCGCCCTCCTTCGGGAACCGCCAGCCCCCACAACCGCCGACGGTCAGCACGCGCCGCAGTCAGGCCGACGCCGTCGCCTGCAGCATCGAACGCATTGCCTGCGGAAGCTTCTGCGGCTCGGCTGCGGGGGCGAAATGCAGTTCGCCAGCAACCCGCCGTACGCGCTGACCAGGACGTCGTTCCCGCGCAGCGCCGGGGCCAATGCGTATTGGATCGAAAAGATCGACGTCCGCGCGCAGCACCTCGACAACGTGGTGGCCGCGGGCGAGCGCCTCCTGTGCGATCCGGCTGCCGATGCGGCCGTGCGGCCGACAAGCGCGATGCGTATCAATCGCGCCCCCGGATTTCAGCGGCTTTTCGTAGATCAGGGTATGAGCACTAAAGGCACCCCGCCCTCCGGCGTATGTCCCCTGACGAGGGACTCCGCCGTCCCCCACAGCGGGACATACGCGCGGGTGAGCCCGGCGGAACATGACTACCTCACACCGAAGTAGCTGACCATGCAGAGCATCGTGATACTCGGAGCCGGACACGCCGGCTTCCAATGCGCAGCCGCCTTGCGCCAGCAAGGCTTCACCGGCGGCGTGTCGCTTGTCTCCGATGAGGGCAGATTGCCCTACCAGCGCCCGCCTCTTTCCAAAGGCTACCTGCTCGGCCAGACATCCGCGGCCGATCTGGCCTTTCGCGCGGAAAGTTTCTTCAGAGAGCAGCGCCTCACCCTCGTGCGCGGGCTCGCAGAAAGCATCGACCGGCAAGCCCATCGGGTCACACTCCAGAATGGAGAGTCCCTGCCCTACGACCATCTGGTCATCGCGATCGGCTCGCGGCCACGGAGGCTGCCAGTCACGGCTGCGCGGCGACGCCGATGAACGCGTGGTGCTTGGCGATCCGACCGCCGGGAATCTATCCGTCCTCTGCATTTCCGACGGCGTGCTGTGCGCCGTCGAATCGGTGAACCGGCCGGCAGATCATATGCTGGCGCGCAGGCTTCTGGCCAAGCACACCCGCGTTTCGCCGGCTCAGGCGCGCGAGCCCGGCTTCGCGCTCAAGATGCTTTGAATTCCGGCAGCGAGACGACGAGAGCCCCGAAGCTCGCAGCCGGATTTGCTCGACGTCTCTGCCTCAGTTCACCACGAGCCCGAGCGACTTGACCAGCGGCCCAAAGCGTGCGAGATCCTGCTTCACTAGCCTCTCGAGTTCGGCGGGTGCCGACGGCGCTGGCGTGATCCCGAACTCGCTCAAGCGCTTCTGCACGTCTGGCTCGGCAAGCGCCCGGTTGATCTGCGCATTGAGCCTGGAGACCACATCACGCGGCGTCGCGGCCGGAGCGGACACTCCGAACCACACGGAGACATCAAGATCCTCATGCAGGTCCTTGAACTGCGGCAAGGCGGGAAAGATCTCCTTGGCCGCAGGCCCGCTCGCAGCAAGCGGAAGAACGGTTCCGGCCTTGATGTGCGGCATGGCTTCGACCACTCCGGTAATCATGGCACCCACGTCGCCGGCGAGCAGCGCCTGGATCGACGGAGATGTGCCTTTATACGGGACGTGGGTCAGCTGAATCCCGAGCCTCTGGTTCAACAACTCCATCACCATGTGCGTCGGGTGTCCCGCGCCCCCACTGCCGAAGTTGATGGCCTTCGGTTGTGATTTCGCCAACTGTACGAACTCCGCGATCGTCTTCACGTTCAACTTCGGGCTGACGATCAGTGCGAAAGAAGCTTTCCCGAGCAACGCGACCGGTTGGAAATCCTTGAGCGGGTCATAGGGAAGCTTCGGATAGACGAACGGGTTCACCACCATCACGGCGTCGGGATAGACCAGCAGCGTGCGGCCGTCACCGGCCGATTTGGCGACGGTGTCAGCGGCGATCGCGCCCGCTGCGCCGGGTTTGTTGTCCGCGATCGCGGGCTGTCCAGTGGCCTCGCCGAGCTTTTGTGCGACCAGTCGGGCCAGCACATCCCCGAGTGCGCCCGGAGGGCTGCCCACTACGACCCGGTAAGTACCTGCCGGTTGCGCCAGTGTCTGGAGTGACGGGCACAAGGCCGCTGCGCCGGCAGCGAGTTGCAGCAGAGCGCTCCGGCGGGTGGGGTGGCAAGAATGTCTCATCATGTCTCCTCGAGTCCTTGTGGAGGTGAAGTGATCGGCGTCGTGCGCAGCATCGATCCGGCCATCTCGAGCCAGGTGTCCATCAGGCTGTCGGCGGCCGCTTCGGGACCTGCGATCAATTGGCGGATACCGGAACCACGTGCAACCGCAAACGTGAGGCGGACGACGTTCTCCGCGTCTTGCCGGCGATGGCCGGCACGCAGCAGGGCGTCGATCCAGGCCTGCTCGACAGGAATGCGGTAGGCGCGGGCCAGTTCCTTGACTGCGGCGCCGAGCTCCGAATCGGGGGCGACCATCACGAGGTCGAGCGACAGCAGGAAATCGTCGCTCAGAAAGAAGGCCTTGCTGTCCTCCACCATGGCTTCCAGCAGCTTGTCCGTGGCGAGGCCGGCGCTGGCGAGACGGTTGAGTGCCCGCTGCTGCGTGTAGCGATACATCTCCTCGAGGGCACGCAGCACCAGTGAGTCCTTTGTTTGGAAGTGGTGCGTCGCGGCCCCTTTGGAAACCCCGGCGTGCTCCGCGACGTCCGAGGTGCGCAAGCCCGCGTACCGGCGCTTCTTCAGCAGTTCGATCGCGGAGCAGATCAGACTTTCCTGCGTTTCCTGGGTCCGCTCTGCCTGCGTCCGGTGTCGCCGCGGCCTCTCGGCTGCCTGTTGTGGCTTTTTCATGGTCATCTATCCATGTGCAGAGACGTTGAAGGTCATTTCTCCAAGCGGTTCACACGCGACCCGCACCACGTCTCCAGGCAGGACGGGGCCGACGCCTTCGGGCGTACCGGTCAGAATCACATCGCCCGGGTGCAGGGTGTACATAGACGAAGCGATCGCGATCAGGTCAGGAATGTCCACCGTCATCGCACCCGTGGAACTGTGCTGGCGCCTTTGCCCATTCACCCAGAGCGAGAGGGTCAGCGCGTGCGGGTCGGGAACTTCGTCCGCGGTGACGAGCCAGGGGCCGAGCACGGTGTAGCTGTCCGGGGACTTGCGGAAGCTGCGGTCTTCGGCTCCGCGCACGGTCATGTCCATGCCGATGCAGTACCCCGCGACGTGATTCATCGCTTCGGCACGGGAGATCGAATGGCCTGGCTTTCCGATCACCACGGCCAGCTCGACCTCGTGGTCGGTGCGACGCTCCGGAAGGATCACCTGCACCCCCTCCGCAGGGCCCACGATCGCGGACGTCGCCTTGAGGAACAGGCCGTATGTCTCGGTCGGCCGCTCCACGCCCTCGAGGGCCTTGCGGTGGACGCCTTGGTCGACGCCGGCATCCTTCGTGTCCTGTTCCACGTGCAGGCGATAGTTGGCCGGTGCGGCCATCACTTTGCTGGGGTTCGTGAGGGGGCTGTTCAGGAGCACTGCAGAGAGCGGCAGCCGCTTGGCAGTGCCTCGCACGCGCTGGACCGCGGCAACGAGGGAATCAAGGTGCTTCACCAGCGGATCGCCGAGCGGAACCGGCCAACGCACCGGCGGCAGCACATCGAGTGCGGCCGTGACGTCGAGAACCTGATCGCCCTCGACGAGTCCCAGGCGGTCGCCGTTGAATCGACACAACTTCATTGAGCTTCCTTCCTCGGCTGCCACAGCCATTCGAGGCAGCGGTAGTAGTCTTCGGGCGTGCGTTCCTGCAGTTGCTGATTGCGCACTTCCGCCTCCAGGCCCCCGCAGTGGTACATGGTCCACAGCGCGCGTGACTCCAGGACCACGCGGGTGGTGCGCAGAAAGCGCTCGCGCTCGAATTGCGCGAAGGCCCGCGCCGGGTCGGCGGGGTAGGCCGCCATCAGGTCGCCGAGGGTGACGGCATCCTCCAGCGCCATGCCTGCTCCCTGGGCGAGCGACTGCAGCGTCGCATGTGCGGCATCACCCAGAAGCGTCATGCGTCCCTGGTGCCAGCGCCGCACAGGCTCGCGATCGGCGATCGACCAGCGACGGGTCAGGTTGAGCACACTCACCACGTCATGGACTTCCGGCACCGCGTGCGCCGTGACCGCCTTGACCAGGTCGTGATGGGCAGCTTCAGTCGCGTCATTGCTGCCGGGCACCTGGAATACACCGACGATGTTGATCTCGCTGCCGCCTCTCAGCGGGTAATAGATGACGTGAAACCCGTCGGCCGTCAGCATCGTGACGCCGCGCCGGTTCCGCATGCTCTGGGGAGCCTCGTCCCGGGAAATGATCGTGCGGTATGCGGCATACCCTGTATCCCGCCATGTGTCGGCCGGATGAAGTTGCGCGCGCAAACGGGAACGCAGGCCGTCCGCCGCGATGAGCGCGCATCCGGTGATGGTGCGGCCGTCGGCAGCATGCACCTGCACGGAATTGCCGTCCTGGCTGAAGCCCGTGACAGTGGTGGCCTGGTTCAGGTCGATATTCGGCAATCGGCGGCACGCACGCAGCAGGATCTCGTGCAGATCCACCCGGTGGATCGCAATGTATGGAGTCGCAAACCGCTGTTCGAAGGCTGCGCCCTTCAACGGGATTCGGAACAGCGTCTGGCCAGAGTAGGCATCCAGCAGCAGCAGGTCATCCGGCAGATAGGCCGCGCTCCGCACTTCCTCTGCGAGGCCGAGCCGCGCCAGGACAGGCAGCACATTCGGCCCGATCTGGACCCCGTAACCGATCGGCGCGATTTCGGCTGACTGCTCCAGGAGACGCACCGCCCGGCCCTGCTGCCCAAGGGCCAGCGCGCTGGCGACGCCGCCCAGCCCGCCGCCGACGACAATGATCGGCGGCTCTTCCATGCGCTTGTCCATGTGCTTTTCCCTCAAGCGGCTTGCAGCTGGTGGAAGCCGCAGAACTTCATCAGCGCTTCGTCACTGAGCGCCACCAGCAGGGCGTCCTCGCGAATGCGATGCGCGATGCGCGTCGCCAGCGGAGCGACGAACACGTCGCCGAAGGACCAATCGAAACGCCTGTCGCCTACCTCGCTGGTGCCTGCTCCGCCCAGCACCACATAGATCTGGTTCGCGTACTGGCGGTAGGGCCGGTTGCTCCACCCGGCTCGCCATTGGTGCGCCTTGATCGTGACGGTGCGCATCGCTGGAGAGCTGACTTCGACGGTGCGCCCGAAGTACGGGTCGGCGGCTTCGGCAGACCCCAGACGGGCCAGCAGACTGTGATGGGAGATGCGCATCGGCGAAGCGGACTCCTCCTGTGCGTCGGCTTCCCACTGATCCGGATGCTCCTCCGCCGTCATGGGTTCCAGCAGGTGCACCAGGGGCAGGTCGAGGCAGTCGAACCAAAAGGCCTGTTCGGAGCCGTCGTGGCCATGCCCGTGCCAGCAACCGCCCGGCGTCAGCACGATGTCGCCGCTTTCCATCAAGTGACGTTTGCCGTTCACGACGGAGTACGAACCGCGCGCCTCGATGATGATGCGCAGCGCGTTCGCGGAATGACGGTGGGAGCGTGCTCGCTCGCCAGGAAGGATCGACTGGTACGCGCCGACGAGGGTTCGCGTGGTGGCGAAATCATTGCCTGCAACTGGATTGCGCAACACGAAATTGCGTCGATCTGCCAGATCCGTCCCGATCAGCCTGCCGGCGGCGACGAGCGCGGGCCGGATCTCGGCATAGCGCCAGTGCACCGGCACGAACGAGGACTGCGGGCGCGGCCACATCAGCGGATGGGCACGGTCTATCCAGCCAGGCGTGCAGTTTTTCGCGTCGATGGTCTCGATGAGTTCGTCGAGGTCGCGAATGCAGGGCAGAACAGATGTGGCAGAGGAAGAATTCATGACCTTGGTTCACGGGCCCCTTCAGCGCCCGGTTAGTTGCCGACCCGTCGGTTTTTAAATACCGACCCACCGGTTTGTATCTTGCGTCGCTGGATCTGACCATAGGGTCTTCCCTCGGTCCAACGGCGGGTCAGCCTTCTGGCACGGCGCTTGGGCGGGGCCGGATGGCCGACCGAAACCGTGAACGACTTCGAAGGCGGCGCGGCGCCGGATCTTTCTTCCCCGCAGAAGATCCTGGCCGCAGTCGATCAGGTCGAAGACGGTCGAGTCCTGCAGCAGGTTCAAGCGGTCGTGCGGAAGCTGCAGAACCAGAACGCGGTCAGCGTCGGCGCGCTGGGCTTCTGCATCGGCGGCAGTTAAGCGCTACTGGCTGGCTGCCAGGTGGGACGGGCTGCGCTATCGCACCCTCTCGAGCCGCAAGCCGATCGAGCCGCTGGAGCTCTCACATTACGGCTCGGTCGACTGATTCGTTCCGCCCGCCGACGTCGACGCGCTCGAGAGCGCCCTCGACGCGCATGGACGCACCTCCGAACTGCTCCGCTACGCGGGCGCGCCCCACGCGTTCGACGAGGATTTCAGGCCCGCCTACCGGCACGCGAGGCGTGGACCCGCACGCTGACGTTCCTGAACTGGTATCTGCGCGACTCGCAGCCCCGCGCTGGGGGCCATCGCTTGCGCCTCAAGCACGTAACAGCATGAACTTGCGGGTTTGCTGCTGCGCCTATAACGCGCATGCGCATCGGAGAAGAAGAATCCACGCGGCCGACGCATGGCCCATCCGGATGGCTCTCATGCGGCCGTGGTCGTGCCAATAACCCAGCCGCCGACTCGGGATTTGCGCTTTTGCCGACCTGGTCCTACCATCTTGGTCTGACCAACATGGTCTGACCATTTTTTTTACCCGCTTCACTACCATGGCGAATTCCTCCTCCTCAGTCCTCATCATCGGCGGCGGCCCCATCGGATTGGCGCTGGCCGGCGATCTCGGTTGGCGCGGCATCTCCTGCACCTTGGTCGAGAAGGGCGACGGCACCGTTGCCCAGCCGAAAATGGATATGGTCGGCATCCGGTCCATGGAGTTCTGTCGCCGCTGGGGCATCGTCGACTGGGTCGAGTCGGCGGGCTACAACCGTGACTACCCGCAGGACTGCGCGTGGGTCACCGACCTCAACGGCTACGAATTCGGGCGCGAGCCATTTCCCGCCATCAGCCAGGAAAAGCCCCCGGTGCACAGCCCGCAGAAGCGCGAGCGCTGCCCGCAGAACTTCTTCGACCCCGTGCTGCAGCGCTTCGCCCGCCGCTCCCCTTGCGTCTCCCTCGAGTTCAACACGGAACTGCTGGACTTCGACGACAAAGGCGACGGCGTGGTGGCACGGGTGCGCGACGTTCGCACCGGCGAGACGCGCACGGTGCGGGCCGACTACCTGGTCGGCTGCGACGGCGGCGCCAGCATCGTTCGGCAGCAACTGGGTATCGAGATGGTGGGCGAGGCGGTGCTCACCTACACCACCAACATCATCTTCCGCTGCGACAACCTGGAGCAACTGCACGACAAGAAGCCGGGCTACCGGTTCATCTTCATCGGACCGGAAGGCACCTGGGCCACGCTGGTCGCCATCAACGGGCGCGACCAGTGGAGGTTCTCCCTGATCGGCGACGCGGACAAGCGCACGCTGACCGAGGCGGAAGCGCGAGCCGCGATCATTCGTGCCGTGGGCAGGCCATTTGAATTCGAGATCCTCTCCATGCTGCCGTGGGTGAGGCGCCAGCTGGTGGCGCGGCAGTACTGCAAGGGCCGTGCCTTCATCGCCGGCGACGCCGCCCACCTCACCTCGCCCACGGGCGGCTTCGGCATGAACACCGGCCTGCTCGACGCGGTCAACCTTTCGTGGAAGCTGGCTGCCGTCATCGAAGGTTGGGGCGGTGAACATCTGCTGGACAGCTACGAAGTGGAACAGCTCCCGGTTGCAGTCCGCAACGTGGGCGAGGCCACCGAGAACCTGCGGCGCATGCTGTCGCCGCGCATCCTGCAGCCGGATCCGCGCATGTTCGACAGCAGCGATCCCGCGGCAGAGGCCGCGCGGCGCGAATACGGACAGCGGTATACGGAAATGATGCGGCGCGAGTGGTTCTCCATCGGCATACACCTCGGCTATGTCTATGAAGGTTCGCCCATCGTGGTGCCGGACGGAACGCCGCCCCCCCCGCTTCAAACCTCGAGCTACACGCCGACGGCGCGGCCGGGTTCCCGCGCGCCGCACGCCTGGATCGCCGAAGGCAAGTCGACGCTGGACCTGTTCGGCCAGGGGTTCGTGCTGCTGCGTTTGGGCGCGAATCCGCCAGCGGTCGACCGGCTTCGTGAAGCGGCCGCCAGGGTGCCGCTGCCGCTGCGAGTGGTCGACCTCGTGGGCGAGACCGTCGAAAAGCTCTATGAACGCCGGCTGGTGCTGGTGCGCCCGGACGGGCAAGTGGCGTGGCGCGCTGACGCCCTCCCCGAAGACGTCGCGACCCTGGTCGCCACCGTGCGCGGGGCGGTCGCGGGCGAGCGGCCGCCGATTTCCTACGACGCTGTGATCGCGGAGGCTTGAAGTCAATGGCCCGACAACAAACCATGATCGACGAAGCTGCCCGCCGGGCGCTGAAGGAAGATCTCGCGAAGTACAACTGCCGCGTGCAGCAGCCGGACGATCCGCCGCTTTTTACGCGCACGCCGCAGTCGGCGATGCAGACGGTGCACTGGAAGTGGACCGACCTCGAGCCGCTGCTCGATCGGCTCGGCAAGCAGCTTGCGCTGGAGCCGGGAGGCACGCGGCGCACGCTGCGGCTGCACAACCCGGGCCTTCCGTACGGCACGACGCACACCTTCTGGGCCTCGATCCAGGTGATCCTGCCCGGCGAAATCGCCAGCAACCATCGCCATACCGCGAACGCCTTCCGCTTCATCATGAAGGGCAGCGGCGCCACGACCACGGTCAACGGCGAGCGCTACCCGATGAACGAGGGCGACCTCGTGCTCACCCCCAGCATGATGTGGCACGATCACGAGTATCACGGCGATACGCCGATGGTCTGGCTGGACGTGCTGGACATCTCGCTGGTGCGGGCGATGCACGCGACCTTCTTCGAGCCATCACAGGAACTGCAGCAGAAAGTCAATCCCGTGCCGGACAGCTCCTGGCGGCGCTACGGCAGCGGCCTGATGAGCCCGCCTGGCGCTCGGCCGAGCGGATCGGCGAATCCGCTGCTCGCCTATCCGCGCGCCGTCGCGGAGGCGGCGCTGGAGCAGGCGGCCGGGGTGCCGGCGGATCCGTTCGATGACGTGGTGCTGGAGTACCGCAATCCGACCAACGGCGGACCGCTCATGAGCGCGATGGGCATGCGCCTGCAGAGGCTGCGGCCCGGCGTGCACACGCAGGCGCGCCGCCATACCGGCAGCAAGCTCTACTACGTGATGCGCGGGCGCGGCACCAGCATTGTGGACGGCCAGGCCTACGACTGGAATGCCGGCGACTTCCTCGCCATCAAGCCCTGGGCCTGGCACGAGCACCTGAATCGCTCGACCGAGGACGCGCAGCTGTTCCAGGTGAACGACTTCCCTGCCATGTCGGCGCTCGGGTACTACTTCGAAGAAGCCCTCGCCGACAACGGCGGACATCAACAACTCCTTTGAGCCTCCCACGATGAAGATTGCATCTTTCGACGATTACCGCATCGGCGTCGTCGACGGCGACACCGTCCACGACATGACCTCGGCGTTGCCCGAGTTCCTGTCGCAACTGCCCTGCCAGCGCGTAAACTGGCTCGTGAGCCACTGGGCCGAGCTGCGCCCCAAGTTCGCCGACTTCCGGATCTCGGGGTGGGCGCTGCCGCTGTCTTCCGTGAAACTGCTGCCTGCGAATCCCGCCCCCCAGCACGTCTTCGCGGCGCCCGCCAACTACCGCAAGCACATCGGTGAACTCGGCGAGCGCACAGTCACGAAAGGCGGACGCTCCGCGCGCGAACAGGGTTTCTTCCTCAAGGCACCCGGCTCCCTCGTCGGCGCCGGCGGTTCCCTGCTGCTGCCCAAGGGCTCCCAACGCCGCTTCGACCACGAGTCGGAGCTCGCGGTGATTATCGGAAGAAGAGCGCGTAACGTGCCACGGGCGCAGGCGATGGAGTACGTCTTCGGCTATTCGTGCCTGATCGATGCCACCCTGCGCATCGAAAAGGGCGTTGCCGAGGAAGAGCGTTCGATGCGCAAGTCGTTCGAGACGTTCACCCCCCTCGGCCCGTGGATCGTGACGGCCGACGAAGTCGCGGACCCCGGTTCGCTGAAGAACCAGCTGTGGGTCAACGGTGAACTGAAGCAGGACGCCAACACGAGCGAGATGATCGTGGGAATCGCGGAGCTGATCGAGCTGGTCTCGTCGGTGCTGACGCTGGAGCCCGGTGACGTGATCGCCACCGGAACGCCGGAAGGCGTGGGCCCCTTGGTTGCCGGCGACGAGGTGCGCATCGAGATCGAGCGCGTCGGTGGCATGACGCTGCCGGTGCGCGAGTGCGAGCAGCGCGCGCCGCGGCCGTATTGAGATGGACCGCATGCGCCGCCGCTATCCAGCAGCGTTCATCCGGGGGGGCACCAGCAAGGCGCTGGTGTTCCATGCCCGCGACCTGCCCGCCGATCGCGCCGAATGGGACGAGATCTTCCTGAAGGCGATGGGAACGCCCGACCGCTACGGGCGGCAGCTCAATGGCATGGGCGGCGGCATCTCCTCGCTCTCGAAGGTGTGCGTGGTCGGCCCGCCGTCGGTGCCCGGTGCCGACGTGGACTACACCTTTGCCCAGGTACAGGTGCGGGAGGCCGCCGTGGACTACAGCGGCAACTGCGGGAACATGTCTTCGGCGATCGGGCCGTTCGCGGTAGATGAACGACTGGTGGACGCGCCGCACAGCGGCGAAGCCTGCGTCCGCATCCACAACACCAACACGCGCAAGATCATCGTATCGCGCTTCGAGGTGCGGGACGGCCAGAGCGTCGAGATGGGCAGCCTCGCCATCCCGGGCGTGGACGGCACCGGTGCGCCGGTGCGGCTGGACTTCCTCTCGCCCGGCGGCGCCTCTACCGGCAAGCTGCTGCCGTCGGCCAAGGCGGCGCAGGAGTTCGAACTTCCTGGCGTGGGGCGGGTGACTGCGTCGCTGGTGGACGCCGCCAATGCCTGCGTCTTCGTCGCCGC
The DNA here is from genome assembly GCF_005503345.1 of Ramlibacter sp. 2FC. NCBI lineage: Bacteria > Pseudomonadati > Pseudomonadota > Betaproteobacteria > Burkholderiales > Comamonadaceae > Ramlibacter > Ramlibacter sp. 2FC. Next base: position 165,523 of record NZ_SCMM01000001.1, on the reverse strand, counting down.
GGCGGATCTCGGATTGACGGGCAGCGAATCACCCGAAGAACTGGAGTCGAACGCGGCGGCCATGAACGCTCTGGCCCAACTGCGCCTGCAGGGCTCGGTGGCGATGGGCATCGCACCCGACATCGAGGCCGCGGCCTCGATCCGGATGATCCCCCTGATCGCGATCGTCAGCGCACCCCAACGCACGACCACGCTCGGCGGAGAGGTGATCGAGGCCGGCGACGCCGACCTCGTGGTGCGCATGCTCTCGAACGGGCAGCCGCACCGCGCCCTGCCCCTTACCGGTTCCCTCTGCACCGCGGTCGCGATGCAGATCGAGGGCAGCGTTGCGGCGCGGCTCGCGCGAGCGGGCCGGGATCCCTCGGCACTGCGCATCGCGATGCCGTCCGGCGTCCTCACCGTGGCAGCGGAAGTTGGCCAGGCCCGCGAAGGCTGGCACGCCGCCCACGGCTCTTTCTATCGCACCACACGCCGCCTGTTCGACGGGCATGTCTACGCGTAACCCACTCTCAGGAGCACCGATCATGAACCTCCCGCGCATTACCGCCTTCTGCCTCCTGGCCGGGGCCGCACTCTCCACCCACGCCCAGGGCTATCCGAGCAAGCCGATCACCATCGTCGTTCCCTTCCCCGCGGGCGGCGGAGTGGACGTGCTGACCCGGACCGTCGGCGCGAAGCTCTCCGAGCGCTGGAAGCAGCCCGTGGTATTCGAGAACAAGGCCGGCGCCGGGTCGGCGGTCGGTACAGCGCAGGTTGCCAAGGCCGCGGCGGACGGCTACACCCTGCTCGCCACCGTGAACCAGACGATGGTCGGCAATCGGTTCCTCTACAAGAAGCTGGCGTACGACCCGGACAAGAGCTTCGAGCCGATCACCATGATGGTGAAGGCCGACCAGCTGATCGTCGCCAACGCGCAGCTGCCGGTTAACACGCTGAAAGAGGTGGTGGAGCTGGCGAGGAGGAAGCCGGGCACCATCAACTACGGCTCCTACGGCAATGGCAGTCAGCCGCACCTGCTGTTTTCCGCGCTGAAGGATCGCGAGAACATCGACATCACGCACATCCCATACAACGGGATCGCCCCCAATCTCACCGCCATCGCCGCCGGAGACGTGCAGCTCGGCTCGGCCAGCGCGGGCGTGATCATGCCGCTGGTGCAAGCGGGCAAGATCAAGCCGATCGCGATCGCCGGCGACGAGCCCAGCCCGAAGTTTCCAAATGTCACGACGACGACGCAGCAGGGCTACCCCTATGCGAAGGTGTCGATCTGGTACGGTCTGTTCGCGCCCGCCAGCACCCCGCCCGCGATCGTCAACCAGATCCGCTCCGCAGTGCGCGAGGTGCTCTCCGATCCCCAGTTCGCCGAGCAGCAGGTTACCAGCAAGGGTCTGACCGTGATTGCCGGTGACGGCAAGCAGCTGCGCGAGGCGATCGCCAAGGAGGTGGAGATTACGGCGGCAATGATCAAAGCCGCGGGCGTGGTCGCGGAGTGAACATGGTTACCAGCGAGGCTCGTCTCTTCGACAGCATTTCGGATGACATCCGTTCTCGGGTCGTCCGCGGTGAACTGAAGCCCGGACAAAAGCTGAGTTCGGAGCGCGACCTAGCGGAACATTACGGCGTCTCACGTTCAGCCGTGCGGGAGGCACTCCGCAGTCTGGAGCGCGGCGGGGTGATTGAACTGCGCAAGGGTCCCAAGGGTGGAACCTTCATCAGGGGTGCCGATCCGGCTCTCGTAACCCAGTCGCTCAACGACGTCATCAGCCTGGGCGCCGTTTCGATCGCCAGCCTCACCGAAAGCCGGACCATCGTGATGACGGCGGTGACCCGCCTCGCCTGCGAGCGCGGCACCGACGCCGAGTTCGACCGGCTCGACGAAAGCATCACGCTTACCGAACAGCTCGCCAAGTCGGGAGACTTCGAGGGCCGGCGCATCCAGTTGCTGGACTTCTACCGCTTGCTGGGCGAAGCCACGCGCAACGAAGTGCTCGTGATCCTGGTGTCCGCCCTGACCGATCTCGTCTTCAAGCTGATGGCTCAGTACGACGTGGGGCCGCGACCCACCACGACGCAGACGCACCGCAAGATCGTGCGCTGCCTGCGCCGCCGCTCGGCCGACGAAGCGGTGGCACTGATGGCCGGTCACCTGGATAAGCTGCATGCCTACTTTCGCAAGGCCGCCATGGAAACGGGCCCGCGCGCGCCCTGATTGGATACTGCAATGAACCCATCACCCGGCGCGCTCTTGCGCGCCAAACTCAACGAGCGCCGTGGCTTGCTTGTGCCAGGCTGCGGGAACGCACTTGCTGCCCGTGTCATCGAGACGCTCGGCTTCGAGGCCGTTTACCTCAGTGGCGCCGGCGTGACGAACAGCTTCTACGGCATTCCCGACCTCGGCTTCATCCACCTAGGCGACGTCGTCCAGCACACCGCGGCGGTTCGCGACGCCGTGCAGCTGCCCCTGATCGTGGACGCCGACACCGGTTTCGGAAATGCGCTCAACGTGCGGCAGACGGTGCGCGCACTGGAACGGGCCGGCGCCAACGCCATCCAGCTGGAAGACCAGGTCATGCCCAAAAAATGCGGGCATTTCGCTGGCAAGGGCGTGGTCGATGCGGCCGAGATGGTCGGCAAAATCCGGGCGGCGGTGGATGTTCGCAGCTCGGAGGACTTCCTGCTGATCGCGAGAACGGACGCGCGCGCCGTGCACGGCCTGGAGGACGCGCTGGAGCGCGCGCAACGTTATGCGGAAGCCGGCGCCGACGTGACCTTCGTCGAAGCGCCGACCAGCATCGGCGAGCTTGAGCGCATCGCGCAGCTGCCCCTGCCGCAGGTGGTGAACGTCGTGATCGGCGGCAAGACCCCTGCGCTTGCTGCGTCCGAATTTGCCCGCATGAGGTTCGGCATGGTGCTCTATGCAAACGCTGCGCTGCAAGGCGCGGTGCGGGGCATGACGAATGCGCTGAGCCACTTGCAGCGGCTTGGGATGCTCGAAGAGGACCCGGCACTCGTCGCCACTTTCGCCGAGCGCCAGGCACTTGTCCGCAAGGACCTGTTCGACGAGTTGGATCGACATTACGGCCGCTGAAGCGGTGCGTTCACAAGGAGAAATTGAATTGAGAATATTGCTGCCCGCCCCATGTCTGGTACTTGCTTTTATCGGCAACCCGTGGCCAACCGCCACAACCAGCACAACCAGCACAAGGGGAATCCGATGAAGGCAATGCTCCTGCGGGGGCCCGGTCAGCCTCTCGTGTGCGTCGACCGCCCCGACCTGCCGCCAGCTCCGGGCGAAGCGACCGTGTCGATTCGCTGTGCCGCGCTGAACCACCGTGACGTGTGGATCCAGAAGGGCGACTACCATGTCCTGAAGTACCCGGTAGTCCCCGGTGCGGATGGTGCCGGCATCGTGACGGATGTTGGCGAGGGCGTGGACGCATCGCTCATCGGGCATGAAGTCATCCTCAACCCGGGACTCTCCTGGGGCGAGCGGGAGGACATGGCGGCTGCGGACTTCTACCCCCTCGGCTCCCCGCGCGACGGCACGTTCGCCGAGCGCATCAATGTTCCCGCGGTGCAGCTGGCCCCAAAGCCAGCACACCTCGACTGGACGCATGCCGCGGCCCTGCCGCTGTCGGGCGTCACGGCTTTCCGGGCGGTCCGGTCACGCGCCGGGCTCAGGGCGGGCGAGCGGGTGCTGATCACCGGTGTGGGCGGAGGCGTTGCGCTGTTCGCGATGCAGTTCGCACTGGCACTGGGCGCGCAGGTGTACGCCACGAGCGGTTCGGATGAAAAAGCTGCCCGTGTGCGCGCGCTCGGCGTATCCGGCACGGCGAACTACCGCGATCCCAACTGGCCGGCACGCCTTCGCGAACAGGTGCCGCAGGGTTTCGATGTCATCATCGACAGTGCGATGGGCCCCGGATTCCAGAATTTGGTTGAGCTGGCGGCCCCAGGAGGACGCATCGCCTTCCTCGGCTTCACGGCCGGGGGTGACGTGCAGATGGATGTGAGGCCCATCTACCGCAAGCAACTGAGCATCCTCGGCACGAAGATGGGGTCCCCGCGGGACTTCGCGGCCATGGTGCGCCTGGTGGAATCCAGCGCGATCCAGCCCATCGTCGACCGCACGTTGCCGATGTCGCGTGCCAACGAGGCCTACGGAATCGTCGACCGTGGCGAGCAGTTCGGGAAGATCGTTCTGGTGAACGATCTAGCTGGCTGATCGCGCACTTGGGATGAACGGCACCTACGATTTTATCGTGGTCGGCGCCGGGTCCGCGGGCGCCGCGCTGGCCGCGCGCCTGAGTGAAGATCCGAATACGAGGGTCTTGCTGCTGGAGGCCGGCGGGCCGGACAAGCATCCGTTCCTGGCCATGCCGCTCGCCTTCCGCAAGATCTTCGGGCACCCGTCCTACAGCTGGAACTACCGCTCGGAACCCGAGCCCGCCTTGCACGGCCGCAGGCTGGAGATCCCGCGCGGCAAGACGCTCGGCGGCACCTCGTCAATCAACGCGCTGATCTGCATCCGCGGCCATCGGCGCGACTACGACCGCCTCGCAGAGAGTGGCCTCGAAGGCTGGGGCTACGACAGTGTGCTGCCCTACTTCAGGCGCCTGGAGACCAGCTGGCGCGGCGCCGGGCACTTTCACGGCGGCAGCGGGCCGGTGCAGGTCACGCCGATGACGCATGCGGACATGCTGTACGAGCCGCTGCGCCAGGCGGCGGTCAACGCGGGCTCGGCGAGACCGATGACCCGAACGGCGCTGTGCAGGACGGCATCAGCCGCATGGAAGCGACCATCGGCGGCGGCCGGCGATCGAGCTCGTCGCGCGCCTACCTGACCGAAGCGGCCACGCGGCCCAACCTCACCATTCGCGTCGAGGCCCAGACGCAGCGGCTGATCCTCGAAGGCCGGCGCGCCGTCGGCGTCGAATACCGCGATGCAGGCGGCCTGCACCAGGTCTTCGCGAGCGGCGAGGTCGTGCTGTCCTCGGGCACCTACAACTCGCCGCAGATCCTGATGCTCTCGAGTATCGGCCCGCGCCGGCAACTCGAAGCGCTCGGCATCGACTGCGTGCTCGACCTGCCGGGCGTGGGACAGAACCTCTCCGAGCATCCGAACCTGATCATGGTGTTCGGCGCGAAGAAGCGCGTCGGCCTGACGAAGTGGCTGCGCTACGACCGCACGGCCGCCGCGGCAGCCCGGTGGTTCCTGCGCCATGACGGCGTGTTCGCGACCAACAGTGCCGCGGCGAACATCTTCATTCGCACGCGCGTGGGGCTGGACCGACCGGACATGCAGATGATCTGCATGTCGGTCAACAACACCGCCACGATGTGGTTCCCGGGCCTGACGCCGCCGCCGCTGTTCGGCTTCTCGGCACGAGTGGGGGCGTTGCACCCGCTGTCGCGAGGCGCGGTCTCGCTGCGCTCGGCCGACCCGGGCGAGCCGCCGCGCATCCTCTTCAACCTGCTGCAGGCGCCGGAAGACATGGCGACGATGACCGCCGGCGTGCGGGCCTGCCGCCGCATCTACGGGACCCACCCGCAGAAAGAGCTGGTCGGCGGCGAGTTCTTCCCCGGCAGCGCCGTGCAGGGCGACGCCGAACTCGCCGAGCTGATCCGCCGCAACGCCACCCACCGCTCGCATCCGGTCGGCACCTGCCGGATGGGGCTGGACGACCTGGCGGTGGTGGATGCGAAGCTGCGCGTGCACGGCATCGAGGGCCTGCGCGTGGCCGACGCCTCGGTCTTCCCCGAGGTGCCGAGCGGCAACACGAACGTGCCGTCCATCATGGTCGGAGAAAAGGCGGCCGACTTATTGAAGGGCCGCGAGCCGTCGGTCGCCAGCCAGCGAGACGAGCGACCCGAATGGACTTTTGCGGGCCATTGACAAACTGGCCCGCGCGACGCGGGGCCTCGCCCGTTCAGCCCATGAAACTTACCAGCCAAAGAGAAATACCCGGAAAGACGAGCAGCACCAGCATCCTGACCGTGTCAGTGACCAAGAAGGGCATGACGCCTCTATAGCTGTCCTGGATTGGGACGCCCTTGGCCATGCCGTTCACGACATAGACGTTCAGCCCCACCGGAGGCGCCAGCAGTCCGAAGCTCACCGTCATCAGCACCATGATGCCGAACCAGATGGCAACGCTCTCCTTGGGCATTCCGAAGTCCATTGCCATAATCATTGGGAAGAAGATGGGAATGGTCAGAAGAAGCATTGAAAGCTCGTCCATGACCGCGCCGAGCAAGACGTAGAACAGCAGGATGGCGGCCACCACCCAGAACGGGCCAAGTCCCCAGGTCGACACCACTGCGGCAAGCTGGACCGGAACCTGGGTTAGCGCGAGCGCACCGTTCATCAAATCCGCTCCCAAAAAGATCAAGAAGATCATGGCGGTTGCTTCAGCGGTGGAATAGAAGCAGTGCCGCAGCTTCTGCCGCGTGAGCTCCCCCCTCAGCAAGGCGGCGATGAAGGTAGATGCCGCGCCGACAGCGGCGCCCTCGGTGGGCGTGAACAGGCCGCCATAAATGCCGCCGAATACCACGACAAACACGATGGCGATCGGCGCGATGCCGACCAATAGTCCGGCGCTGACACCCGTGAAAGCGCTGCTGCGCGCGGGTGCGTGTTCCGGCCGCAGCCGGACATAAACCGCAATGGCGACGAGGTAGCCGCACATCGCGATGAGGCCAGGCAAGAAGGCTGCGGCAAACAGCTTGGAAATGTTCTGTTCGGCCAGGATTGCATAGATAACGAGGGGCACGGACGGCGGGATCAGAATCCCGAGCGTGCCACCCGCGGCGAGCGTCCCCGTCGAGAAACCGTTGGAGTACCCCTGCCGCTTCAGCTCGGGAAGCGCTACCGAGGTGATCGTTGCCGCCGTCGCTACCGAGGAGCCGCAGATGGCACCGAAGCCTGCGCTCGCGAGGACCGCTCCCATGGCCAAGCCGCCGCGGAAGCGGCCGGTGACGGCGCTGGCGAACTCGAACAGCGCCTTGGAAATTCCACCTTGCGTGGCAAAGTTCCCCATCAGAATGAACAGCGGGATGACGGATAGATCGTAGCTCGCGAAGCGCGCATAGGCCTGCGTGTTGAGAAAACTGGCGAGCGGCGCCCATCCGGCCTGCAATGCATATCCAACCGCGCCGGCAAAGAACATGGCCCCCGCGATCGGCACGCGCACAGCCATTAGCGCCAGCATCAGCCCGAGTATCAGCAAGGCCAGGGAGATCGAGCTCATGGAAGCTCCTCTCTCAGGCCGGTGAAGGCCTGCACCAAGGCGATCATTGCCGTCAGCACCAGCGAGGGAGCAATGACTGCATATACTGCCCACTCAGGGAACCCGAGCATCATGGTCCGAGAACCAGAACTCCACGAGTGCCAGCCTCCAACTCCCGCGCGCCACGCGCACACCCCCAGACCAACCGCCAGGAGCGCGGCACCGACGCGGTCCAAGCGCTCATTGGTGGTGGGCTGCAGGGTGGAGGTGAAAAAATCAACGATGATGTTCGCGCGTCTGAATTGCCCCCATGGCATGAACAGCGCGATGGCGGCGCCGGCAACGACTCCGGTGAGCTCGTAGTCGCCCGCGATCGTCCACCCAGTGGTGTTCCGGCCTGCAACGCTGACGCAGATCACCAAGGCGACTGCGATCAACAGCAAGCCCGCCAGGACCGCGCAGAGCCTGGCTAAAAGTTCAAGTGTTTTCACGTGTGGTTCTGTTTGGATCGCGTACAGGCTGGGCACAGCGCCCGCGATTTCGGAGATGAGGGTGTGCGCCCCCGGCGAGGGCGCCGCTTCTGTGCCCCCCGGGTCAGACAACTGGCTTGTACTTGGCGATCAGCGCACGGGCGCTGGCAAGCAGCTTGGTGCCGTCGGCGCCGCGCTCGTTCATGTCCTTGACCCAGTCCTGTACGACGGACTCGGTGCGCTGCATGAAGACTTGCGCGTCCGCCTTGTCGACCACATGCACGGTGTTGCCGCGGTCGATGACCGCTTTACGTACGACCGGGTCATAGGCAGAGACCTGCCGTCCGAACCAGCCGGAGACCTCCAGGCCGGAGTTGTCATCGATCACCTTCTTGAGGTCCGCAGGCAGTGCCGCATAGCTGTTGGCATTCATCACCAAGATCTGGATCGAATTGTTCAGGCCTGGCATGCCCTTGGGAAACTCGGTGTGGTTCGTGGTGAGCTCATCCAGCTTCGCGGCGGGAGCGGTATCCCAGGGAATCATGGCCGCCTCGATGGTGCCCTTGGACAGAGCGTCCGGAATCTGGGGCAAGGGCATGCCGACCGGGATCGCCCCCAGCGCGCTCAGCATCTGCGTCGCCCGCCGGCTGGGCCCACGCACCTTCATTCCCCGCAGGTCCGCTGCCGTTCTCACTGATTTGCGCCGGGTGTGCAGCACATTCAACCCATGCGTGTGGATGGCAAGGTATTTGACGTCCTTGAGTTCTCCGGCAGCATGCGTGTGCATGAACTCCCACGCAGCTTTGGACGAGCCTTCGGCGTCGTAGGTCATGAAAGGAAGTTCGAATACTTCCGAAGCCAGGAACCGCCCGGCCGTGTAGCCAGTCAGCGTCCACACGAGGTCGACCACCCCGTCGCGCGCCTGATCCAGCAACTGCGGTGCCGTTCCGCCCAGCTGCATCGACGTGTAGCCCTCGAACTTGATGCGGCCACCGGACTCCCTCTCAACCTTCTGCATCCAGGGCGTGATCACACGCGCCCAGATGTTGGCGCTCGCGGGAACGAAGCTCTGGAACTTCAGGGTCACGAGCGGCGCGCCATGGCTTGCTGCAAACGGAGCACCGAGCACGGCTGCGGCGCCGAGTCGCAGGAACTGCCTCTTCTTCAACATCACTGTCTCCTCGCGTGGTGATTGCCTGAGCGGGTATTCGCGCAGGCAGTGGATGAGCGGACCAGTTCGCCGGACTGCGCGTCCGATGCAAACTTGAAGCCTTCATAGTCGTTGGCTTCGACGCGCTCGATGATTCGCCTGTACGTAGGCACCCCGGAGACGAACGCCATGAACACTCGGGGCTTGCCGGGGATGTTCGCGCCGACATACCAGGAATTCGCACGGGTATACAGGGTCTTGTCAGCCTCGTCCGCACAGAGCTGGACCCAACCCGCCTCGGCCTCTCTCGTCGCCTCGACGCGCTTCAATCCGTCGGCGTACATCCTTCTGATGAGCCGCATGATCCAATCGACGTGAGTTTCAATGGAGTGCACCACGTTGCTCAGCACCGAGGGGCTGCCCGGGCCGGCGATGACGAACATGTTCGGATAGCCGGCAATGCCCAGGCCCAGGTAGGCCACGGGCCCATCCTTCCAGCGCTCGCGTAGCGGCACTCCGCCGGATCCACGGATGTCGATCGCGAGCAGTGCACCGGTCATCGCGTCGAAGCCGGTTGCGAAGATGACCGCGTCGAAATCGTACTCACGCTCGGTGGTGCGCAGGCCGTGCGGCGTGGCCGCGACGATCGGCGTGGCCTGGACGTCAACAATGTCGACGTTGTCCCGGTTGAAGGTCTCGTAGTAATGCGAGTCGACGCTCAGCCGCTTGGCGCCGAAGGGGAGGTTGTCCCTCGGGCACAGCAGTTCCGCCTTCCGCGGGTCCTTGATCTTGGCGCGGATCTTGGCGCGGACGAACTCGGCGACCATCCTGTTCGTCTGTTCGTTGCTCATCTGGTCGGCGAAGGTACGCAGCATCCGGAACCCTCCTCCCGCGCCCTTCCAGCGATATTCCAGTTCCGCGAGTTTTTCCTCGTCGGTCATTTCGGCGGCCGTCTTAGTGTTCGCGTTCAGGAACTGGCCCGTGATCGCCTCGCGGCCCAAGATGCGGCGCTCTGGGTACCGTGCCTTGGCGGCCCGCAGCGCTTCCGGCGTGAAGGCGACGTTGTGCGCCGGCACGCTGAAGTTCGCCGTGCGCTGGAAGACGGTGAGCTGCGCAGCCTGCTCGGCGATGACGGGAGTCATCTGCACGCCACTGGAACCGGTGCCGATGACTGCGACGCGCTTTCCGGTGAAGTCGACGCCCTCCTTGGGCCACTGCGCGCTGTGATAGACCGCGCCGGCGAAGCTGCCCAAGCCGTCCAGCTTGGGACGCTGCGGCAGCGACAGGGCGCCGGTGGCCATCACCAGGTACGTGGCGGCAAAGCGTTCGCCCGCCTCGGTCGTCACTTCCCATTGCCCCTCTTCATCCTCGAAACTGGCCGCGGTCACGCGCGTGTTCAGCTGGATGTCCGGACGCAGCGAGAATCGGTCGGCCACATGGTTGATGTAGCGCAGGATCTCCTCCTGCGGCGCGTATCGCTCGGACCAGCTCCACTCCTGCTCCAGCTCCGGGCTGAATGAGTAGGAATAATCGAGACTCTCGACGTCGCATCGTGCGCCAGGGTAGCGGTTCCAGAACCACGTGCCGCCGACGCCGTCGCCCGCTTCGAGAACGCGCGTGCGCAGCCCCATCTCCCTTGCGCGGTAAAGCTGGTACAGCCCGGCGAAGCCAGCGCCGACGATCAGCATGTCGTATTTACCCTGAATGCCCATTCGATTCCTTTTCAATGGCAGGCGTGGATCAAATGCCATCCTGCGCAGCCTGCGCCACGAGTAGCGTTTGCATGAATTCTAATTCTGTTAGGTTGACACATCAACCTCATGGTCTACTGGTTTGTACTAGGTTGATATATCAACCTAGGTGCGTTTGAATGGCTCTCCGCGCGCGGCACGGGGAGCTGCGCGCCTCAAAGGATTTCACGCATCAACGGGTGAGCTCCACCCCCTCTTTGTACAAACCAAAAAAGATGGACCAGCAGATCCAAGACCTTCTCGAGCGCGTTCAGCAAGCCGGCCGCAAGCCCTTCTCGCAATGCACGCCGCAAGAGGCCCGCGCGTTTCCAACGATGATGAAGAGCCTGTTCGGGTCGGCGCCGGCCGGCACGCGCAACCGTGACCTGACCATCCCGTCATCCGACGGCTTTGCCGTTCCAGCCCGGCTCTACAAACCGGCCGGCGGCGCCGCCGGACTCATCGTCTTCTTCCACGGCGGCGGCTGGGTGCTGGGGTCGGTGGACGACTACGATCCATTCACGGCGACCCTGGCGGCGGAAAGCGGGTTCGCCGTGCTCTCGGTCGACTATCGACTCGCACCTGAGCATCCTTATCCGACCCCCGTGCACGACGCGCGTGCGGCGCTTACGTTCGCGGCGGAGCATGGGTCGCGGCTGTTGGGAGAGCCGCTGCAAAAGCTTGTCGCCATGGGTGACAGCGCCGGGGCGACACTCGCCACGGTCGCGACGCGCCATCACCGCGGTGATCCCGGCAAGCGCGCCGTGGATCTGCAGGTGCTGGTCTATCCTGTCGCCGCGGCCGGGTTCGACACCCAAAGCTACCGCGACTACAGAAAAGGATTTCTCCTCGGTGAGCAGGACATGCGCTGGTTTTGGGACCAGTATTGCCCGCGCAACGAACTGCGCACGCATGCGGACGCCAGCCCCAGCGCCGCTGCCGACCTTGCCGGCTTGGGCAAGGTTCTTGTCCTGACGGCGGAATGTGATCCGTTGCGTGACGAGGGCGAGCAGTATGGGCGCCTTCTCGCCGCCGCGGGCAATGCATGCGAGGTCGTCCGATGCGAAGGGTTGGTGCATGGCTTTCTGGCGATGATCAACTTTGCACCGTCCGCCCGGTCCGCATTTGAGAAAATAACGGCAGCGATCCGCAACGCGTGAGATCGACAGCGCCTGTCTGCCCCATCCGGGGATTTCTCGAACCCACTGACTCTATGAAACTAGATCTCGACAACTATGTTCCGGGACTGCTTCTCCGGTTGTCCAACAACATATCCAGCAGCGCCTCGAACGTCTATCGCGAGCGTTTTGGCGTTTCGGTCACCGACTGGCGCTTGCTGTCATTCTTCAAGCTTTATCCGTGGTCGACAGCGTCTCAGGCGTGCGAGCTGATGGGTTTGGATAAGGCGGCTGTCAGCCGCGCCGCGGCATTTCTGGTTGAGCAAGGATGGTTGGAGACCCGCCCGCAGGGGCTGCGTAAGGTCGAGTACCGCCTCACTCCGGCCGGAAACAAGCTTCACGACGATGTGTGCAAGGTGGCCTTGGCGCGGGAAGATGCGTTGCTTGCAGGCTTTTCCAAGGAGGAGAAGGAGATCCTGGTCGCGATGATGTGGCGCATGTTCGACAACGTCGGCGCGGTGCGCCGTGTGGGTCGCGGGTCACCGACAAGCAGGCGCCAGGCACAGAGTTCTTCGCCTGAAAAGCGGAAGCCAGCGACCAATTGAAGTGCCTACGGCGTGGCGCGTTCACGCCCGCAAGTCTCCGCGCTCGAAGAGCTGCTGCCGAATGTCCTTCTTGGCGATCTTCCCGTAGCCCGATTTCGGCAGGTTGTCCCAGAAGACCACATGGTGCGGCCAGCGATAGCGCGCACAGCGGCCTTCAAGATGGGCGAGCAGCGCGTCGCCATCAAGCTGTGCGCCCTCACGCCGGACTACCACTGCCACGCCGACTTCGCCCCACTTGGGGTCGGGTACGCCGAGCACCGCGACTTCGGCCACCGCCGGATGCGTCAACAAGACCTCTTCCACTTCACGCGGGTAGACGTTCGAGCCGCCGGAGATGTACATGTCCGACTCGCGACCGGTGATGTACAGCAATCCACGTTCGTCCATCTTGCCGAGGTCGCCAGTATGGAACCATCCGCCGCGCAGCGCATGTGCAGTCGCTTCCGGATTGTCGTGATAGCCCGAAAACACCGCCGGTCCGCGCACGCAAATCTCGCCCACCTGGCCTACGCCGACCGGCTTGAGCTCGGCATCGAGAATCGCCACCTCCATGCCGGTGCGCGGACGACCACACGATCCGACATTCGCGTTCGGATCGTCGTCGCCGGCCGAATGCATGTCTGGCGGCAGCACCGTGATGTTGCCCGTGACTTCACCGAGACCGAAGTACTGCACCAGCACCTTGCCCAGTTTCTGCAGCGCGAGCTTCTGGTCGGCGCGGTACATCGGCGCCCCGGCATAGATCATGTAGCGCAGGCTGGAGTGGTCGTAGCGGTCCACGGTCGGATGCTCCACCAGCATCTTGACGATGGTCGGCACCGTGAACAGGTTGGTCACGCGATGCTTCTCCACCGCCTGCCAGAACGCCTCGGGGTCCAGCTTTTCTCCCGGCAGGAGCACCGTGGCTGCACCCCGCGCCACGTTCACCAATGCATGGATTCCCGCGCCGTGCGACAACGGCGCCACCGCAATGGAGCAGTCTCGCTCAGTCGTGCCGGGGATCAGGTCGGCCAGGTGGTTGGTCACCACGAAAGCCATCTGCCCATGCGTCAGCACGCCGGCTTTGGGGCGGCCGGTTGTGCCGGAGGTGTAAAAGAACCAAAGCGGGTCGTCATGGGCGACAGTTTCGTGCTCGGCTTTCGCCCCCAGGTAGCTGCGGACGAGCTGCTCATAGCTGTGCTCACCCGTTCGGGGCTCGCCGATCGTGATGATGTGCTTCAGCCCTGGGGCCGCGGCACGCACCGCGTCGGCATGGGCCGCGAACGCGTCTTCCACGATCATCGTGGTCGCCCCGCTGGACGCCCCCAGGTAGGCCACCTCCGGCGGCGTCAGCCGGAAATTGGTGGGCACCCAGACACAGCCGAGGCGAAACGCGATCCAGCAGCTCTCGAACATCTGCACGTTGTTGCGCGACTGCACGAGAATGCGATCGCCCTTGCGAATGCCGAGCCCGCGCAACGCGGCGACCATGGCAGCCACGCGCTGCTCGAGCTCGGCCCAGGTCCAGGTCTGTTCGCCTCGGAACAATGCAGGGCGGTCCGGAAACAACCGGGCGGTCTGCGTGAGCAGCTGCCCGAGGTTCATGACCTGCGCAGGGTTCACGCCGACTCCAGGATGCTCAGGTAGCTGGCGACGGCGGAGCCGCCCATGTTGAACACGGCACCGACGCGCGCGTCCTGCACTTGCATGCCCCCTGCCGTGCCCGACAGCTGCATCGCCGCCATGACGTGCTGCGAGACGCCGGTGGCGCCAATGGGATGCCCCTTGGACTTGAGGCCGCCGGACGGGTTGACCGGCAGCTTGCCGTCCATTCGCGTCACGCCATCGAGGATGACGCGCGCGCCTTGCCCGTGAGGCGCAAGCCCCATCGCCTCGTACTCGAGCATCTCCGCGATCGTGAAGCAGTCATGCGTCTCCACGAACGACAGGTCTTCGAGCCTCGCTTCGGCGGATGCCAGTCCCTTCTGCCACGCGAGCGCTGCGCCTTCGAAACGCGTGGGGTCGCGCCGCGACATCGGCAGGAAATCATTGACCTGCGTGCGCGAGCGCCAGCGGACCGGCGCAACCTTCGCGCCGCGCAAAGGCTCCGTCGAAAGCACCAAAGCCGCTGCCCCATCGGAAACGAGCGAACAGTCGGAGCGCTTCAACGGGCCGGACACGAAGGGGTTCTTGTCCGAGGCCGTGCGGCAGAAATCGAAGCCGAAGTCGCGCCGCATGTGGGCATAAGGGTTGTGCATGCCGTTGCTGTGGTTCTTGGCCGAGATCGCGGCCAGCGCGTCGGACTGGTCGCCGAAGCGCTCGAAGTACCTGGTCGCGATGCCGCCGAAGATGCCTGCGAAGCCGGCCGGGTCCGTGCCCTCCTCCTTGACGTAGGAGCACTTGATCAGCGTGGCCGCCACCTGCGGGGTGGTGAGCTCGTTCATCTTCTCCATGCCGATCACCAGGGTGCGCTTCATGCGCCCCGCCGCCATGGCATCCAGGGCTGCCCAGATGGCCGCGGACCCCGTGGCGCAGGCATTCTCGGTGCGCACGGCAGGCGTGTGCCGGAACTCGGGCATCGCGACCGCCGGCAGCGATGCAGTGAAGTCCTGGCCGACAAAGCCGGCATTGAAGTGACCAACAAAGATGCCGTCGATGTCCTTGGGCTCGAGGCCGGCGCTATCCAGTGCGGGCTGCACCGCGTCCCGGATCATCTGCTCCAGGTCCAGCTTGTCGAGTTTGCCGAAGGGCGTATGGCCCCAACCAATGATGTATGAGCTGCTCATGGCTATCCTCTGCAAAGAAGGTAAACGAAATCAGGGTGCCAGCGGGCTTCAGGCCTCCAGCAACTCGCGCTCGACCAGCCAGCCGCGGATCAAAGCCGTCGCCTCCTTCATCAGCTCGGGCTGACCCGCGTAGTAGTGTGTCGCGCCCTTGATGATCCGGTACGTCTTGTCGGGCGACGCGGCGGCCTGGAACAGCATCTTCGGATGCGTCTGCGGTACGGCGTCATCGGCGCTGTTCTCGATCACCAACAGCGGCGCGCGCATGCGCCTCGCGTTCTCGAGTCCGTTGCCGCAGGAGTCGTCGAGCGACCATTGCGACAGCCAGGAACGCAAGGTGGTGAAGCGCGCCAGCCCCACCGGACCGGTATTCACCGTCTCCGGATTGCCCATGTAGCACCACCGCGGCTTGCGGTCGTTGGGATCGAGCGAGGGATCGAGGAAGCGCGGGTCAGCCAGCGTGCGGTGGACGATGAACGGCCGCTCCATCTCGCCCGTGCCGCGTGCCTTCAGTTCCTGCAACTTGGCCTTGGCCCAGGATGTGATGCGGCGCATGCGGGCGAGCTGGGCCGCGCGGTAGCGGGCTATGTACTCCTGCGAGTACGGCGGCTGGTTGGGATTGCGCGGGTCGTAGATGTCGAGTTCGACCTCGCGGTCATCCGGGTTCGCCTCGTCGCGTACGGACGGATCGATCGCCTCCGCCAGCAGATGCGCCCGTGACAGATGCGCTGCCTGGTAGATGACGGCGTCCGCCGGGATGAGGCCGGCGCCCTTCAAGTTCACGGGATCGCCCGCGGGCGTGTGCGTGATGCTGGGGTTTTCGGCTTCGGCCTGGTAACTCACGGCCAGCGAACCGCCGCCGCTCCAGCCGACCAGCACCACGTACTTGTAGCCCCACACCTCCTTGGCATGCCGGATGTAAGCGCCCAGATCCAGGAACACCTTTTCCATGATGAGGGCGGTGTCGTTGCGCTGGTAGCGACTGCCCGCGCACAGCACGTGCGCGCCCGTTGCGGCCATCGCACGCGGCACGGGCAACAGCTGCAGCGTGGATGCCGGGTGCATGAACACCATCAGCGTGTCCGAGGCGTGGCCTTGCGGCCGGAAACGGATGCCCTCCAGGTTCACTGCCCCCTGGCTGCCGGAGAATCCATAGGTCTCGGTGAAGGTGGCGCGTTCCTCGTACTGGAGGTGCAACCACTCGGTTTCGATGTCGAATGCTTGGGTCATGTGCCCACTCTACGAGTGAGCGCTGGTCTCGGCAGTCCCCCCGGAGGGGACAGACACGCCGCGGTCCTCGCGGGACAGTCAGTAAGCCGAGGACCCATCACATGACTTCCACGCCTTCCTGGCTCCAGGTCGAGGAGAAAGTCTGTTGGCCGCGTGAGCACAACCAAACAGCAGGAAAGGAAAATCACGGATGCCGAACATCACGATCGTCTGCTATAGCAGCACCGGCAACACCTGGGCCATCGCCAATGCGGTGGAGCAAGGCGCGCGCGAGGCGGGCGCGAAGACACGTTTGCGCAAGGTACGTGAGCTCGCCGGCCCCGAGGCCGTTGCAGCCAAGCCGGCCTGGGGCGCGCACCTCGAAGCGGTGAAGGACATACCGGAAGCGACGCTGGATGACCTCGACTGGGCCGATGGGTTCGTATTCGGAACACCGACGCGCTTCGGGCTTCCGTCGGCCCAGTTGAAGCAGTTCATGGACACGCTGGGCCCGCTGTGGGCCCAAGGCAAGCTGCAGGATAAGGCCGCAGCCGCGTTCACCGGCGCCGGCAATATGCATGGCGGGCAGGAAGCCACCCTGCTCGCGCTGCACAACGCGTTCTACCACTGGGGCTCGATCATCGTGCCGATGGGCTACACGGACAAACTGTTGTACACGGCGGGTGGCAATCCCTATGGGGTGAGCTACAGCGACCCGCGAGGGCAGCCCATGCCGCCTGAGAAACTCGCTGCCGCGCGGTACCAGGGCGCGCGGGTGGCCAAGTTCGCGGGTCTGCTTGCGGCGGCACGCCGCTAGGGAAGGTCTGAACCGTTCGCGCTCTTTGCCCGCTACCGGGTCCGCATTGGAGAGAATGCGGCATGGTAGGCTCGCGTCCCCAGAACTGCAGCAGCGACGGAGTCCCCAATGGACGAGAAGGTGGTCGAAGATGGCGCTGACGAGGAAAGTGGCCGCGGCGTCCAGTCCGTCGACACTGCGCTGCGCGTCCTCTCCGCACTGGTGGAGATGGGCCAACCGCTCATGCTCAAGACGGTGGCCGAGCGCGCCGAGATGCCGCCACCCAAAGCGCATCGCTACCTCGTGAGTTTCTGCCGGGGCGGCTTGGCCGAGCGCGATCCGGCCTCCGGTGGATACCGGCTCGGACCGCTGGCCGTGCGGCTGGGCCTGGCAGCGCTGCGCCACTTGCATGTGGTCAACGTGGGCGCACAAACGCTCGGCGAGCTGCGCGACGAGGTCGGCTACACCGTCGGCCTCGCGGTGTGGGGCGCCGCCGGGCCGACCTTCGTCCGCTTCGAGGAAACCAACGATGCGTTGATCATCAGCGGCCGCCCGGGCTCGGTCATGCCAATCCTGTCATCGTCGACCGGCAGGGTGTTCGGTGCGTACATGCCGCGCAGCATCACCGATCCGTTCCTTCGCAAGGAACTGGCAGGAAAGCCCCATCCGGGCGCCAGCCCGTCCAGCACACCGCGGATCACGAAGGAGCAGATGGAAGCTCTCTTCCAGTATGTGCGCGAGCATGGCCTGGCACAGGTGCGAGGAGACCTCAACCCTGGCCTGCATGGCCTGTCCGCGCCGGTGTTCGACCATGCGGGTGCCATCGCGGGCGTGATCACGGTGATGGGGCCGGCGGGCGTGATCGATGTCGAACTTGACGGACCCATCGCGAAGGCTTTGCGGACGAGGGCACGGCAGGTTTCGCAGCGAATGGGCGCGCCCTGAAAGAAGCTCGGCCGCAGGGTAACAGTTAACGGCCGAACTCGTTTTCAAGGGTTTTCCCTAGCGTCGGCAAATTACGGGAAGCGTAACATGATTACGTGATAGAGAATCGACAGCGCCCCTCAGAGGGTGCTCCGAGCCCTGAGATCCATCCCAGGAGACAAGCCATGACGATCATGACCGTTCGCGAGAACGCCGCTCGCACCACCCCGCGGGACGCCGCACTCGCCATGCTTGTGGATGCCGTCGGCGAAGACCGCTTCGGTCCCGCCCTGGCCCGCTTCCTCAATGAACTCTGTGGCGCCGATCACTTCGCGGCATTCCGTTTTGGCAAGGACGAACTGCGCGAAGTCGCGGCCTGCTGCGTCGAACCCGAGCGCACGGCGCACGACCGCGTTGCAAGCTATGTCAATCAAGGCTGGTGGAAGCGCGACCCCGCGATGACCGAGGCGCAGCGCTGCCTGGGCGCCGTGCGGCCCAGCATCATCCACGTCGATTTCAGCGACGACGGCTATACCGCGATGCGCCCCACCATCTATCCGCACGTGCGCGACCGTCTGCTGCTGTGCGGCCACGGCCCCAATGCCGACTTCGGCCTCAGCATCGTGCGCGCGGACCCGCATGCGCCCTTCGCGGGCGAGGCGATCGAGAAGGTCGCCCACTCGGCCGAGCTGCTGATGGCCGTGCTGGGCAAGCATGCCGACATCCGCCAGACGCGCCCGAATGTCGCGCAAGCGCTCACGGCGCTCGAAGAAATCGAGAATTGCATCGTCGCCACCAGTGCCCTGCCCCGGCGCGAAGCCGAGGTCAGCGCGCGCATCCTGTACGGCTTGTCGTCCGTAGGCATCGCGCTCGACCTGTCGGTCAGCGAAGAGACTGTGAAGACCTATCGCAAGCGCGCGTACCAGCGCCTCGCCATCGGCAGCGAGCGCGAATTGCTCACCTGGTACCTGGCGCGCTGGAGCTGCTGGCGCGGGCATCGTTTCGAAGCCGCCTCTTCCGGCGCGCTGCACTAGACACGCCCGACGCACGGCCGCGCGCACGGTTCATGCCGTGGAGCCTGACACATACAACGCGAGAGTGGAGCGCGCAGCCTTCCGCGACCGCATCCAGCGCTCCCCCTTCAACTCATGACACTAGATGCACTTGAACAAAGGACTTCGAATTCTTCCGCTATCGGAAGCTGCCAGGAATCTTTCCGTATACCAACTTGCCAAAGTGGATGTGTCACCAACCATTTGAGCCGGAGCAGCGCAGCCTATCGCCTCGCACACGACGTCCTCGCTCCGCCTTGCTTGAAGGCTCCGCCGCCGGCGGATGACGTAGCCTACTTCGCGGCCCGGACGGCGTCGCTTTGGGTTCCGAAAAGACGGATGACGGATTCACGCAGCCATCGGATGGCGGGATCCGTATTGAATCTGGGATGCCAGAACTGCTTGAGCGCGTACGGTTTGATGTTGATGGGCGGTTCAACGATCCGGAGATTCTCCACGCGAGCGTAGTAGTCCGCGATCGATCGAGGTACCGTGACGATCATGTCAGTCGCCGCAATGATCGCAGGCACCGTGAGGAAGTGCACGGTCGTGAATTGCACGCGACGCTGGAGTCCTCTCTCCTTGAGCATGCTTTCGAATAATTCGCCGCCGCGCCCCATGGGCAACACAACGGCGTGCGACATCTGCAGGAACTGACTCATGCTGACGCGTGACGACTTCACGACGGGATGGTTGGCGCGCACCAGACAAACCAGCGTGTGCATGAACACCGTTTGCACATGGAGCGCCGGCCGTTCGAGATTCGGAAAAAAACCGAGGGCAAGGTCGCAGCGTCCTTCCTCCAGAGCCGCTTCGATGTCCTGCCTCGCGAAGGTTTCGCATCTCAGGTTGCAAAGAGGTGCCTCGCGCTCGAGGTGGGCCATGAGGGGCGGCGCAAAGTACTGCTCGCCCACGTCCGCCATGGTGACGACGAAGTCGCGCCTGGAACTGGCTGGGTCAAACGCCTTGCGGTGAAGAACTGTTTCGTCGATGTCCGAAAGCGCCTCGACCGCACATTCAACGACCTCCGTGCACCTGGGCGTAGGCAGCATCCCCGAAGGGGATCGCACGAACAGAGGGTCTCCCAGGCTCTTGCGAAGCCGGCCGAGCGCAAGGCTCGTCGCCGGCTGGCTGAGCCCCAGTTCCGCCGAAGCTTTTGAGACGCTCCGCCAGTGATGAAGCGCAACCAGGACGCGCAACAGGTTGAGATCGAAGCGCTCTGACATTTGCGGATTAAATAATTGATTTAAGTCTTCGTTTATTGCCTAAATTTTGACCCTGGTCAATCATTGCGGTCCTTAACAGTGCTAGCGCGGGCATCACCCGCCCGCCAGCGGAGACAACACATGAAGATTCTGGAGATTGCCGGCGGCGTCGCCGACTCGCACGCAGACCTCAGCGACAGGGTGAGCCGATGACCCGGCGTCTGGATGCTCGCTTCGAACCCGATACGCCGAGCGCATTCCTGAACGGGAACCACGCGCTGATCCGGATGCTGGTGGAGCAGATGCGCTCCGACGCTGCAGCCGGCTTGCGCACCAAGGCCTTCGTCACGGGCTATCCCGGCTCCCCCTTGGGAAGCATCGACATCGCATTGCGCCAGGCGCGGCGAACGCTCGACGCGCATGGCATCACGCACCAGCCCGCGCAGAACGAGGAGTTCGCCGTCTCGATGCTGAGCGGCACCCAGATGCTTGACGAGCACCCACACCCGGAAGTGGACGGCGTGGTGGGCTACTGGTACGGCAAGGGACCCGGGCTGGACCGTTCGGGCGACGCTCTCAAGCATGCGAACTTTGCGGGAACGAGCCGCCATGGGGCCGTCGTCATCCTCAGCGGTGAGGACCATGAGGCCAAGAGCTCCACGGTGCCGTACCAGCAGGATTTCTCGTTCGAGCACCACGGCATGCCGGTGCTGTATCCCTCGTGCGTGCAGGAGATCCTGGACTACGGCCTGCATGCCGCGGCGCTGTCGCGTTTTTCCGGCTGCTGGGTGGCGCTCAAGCTCGTCGGCACGCTGTGCGACGGCGGAGAGGTGGTGCAGCTGCACCCCGCGGGGATCACGACCCGAACCCCGGACCTGCAGATCGCGGGCAAGCCTTTCGCCAAGCTCGCCAACCACCGCTTCTTCCCGGTCACCAACGTGGAGACGGAACGGCGCCTCTACGACGAGCGCCACGCAGCCGTCCTGGCCTACTCACGTGCGAACGGGCTCAACCGGGTCATGCGATCCTCGTCAGGGGACCGGATCGGCATCATCAGCGCGGGAAAGAGTTGGGCCGACACCCTACAGGCCCTCGAGGATCTCGGGCTCGACGCGCGAGCTCTCGACGCCAACGGCATCCGGCTGGCCAAGGTCGGCCTGCTGTGCCCATCCGACAGCGCGTTCTTCCGCGAATTCGCCGAGGGTCTCGAACGCGTGATCGTCGTCGAAGAAAAGCGCGACTTCCTGGAAAGGCAGGTCGCTGCGGGAATCGTCGGCACGAGCGTGCGTGAACTCCTGGGCAAACAAGACGCGGACGGAGCCCGCCTGTTCCCCGTCGAAGGCGGCATGACCAGCGACATGGTGGCCGAACGCCTGGCGCGCGTGCTGGCGCGCAGCATCACCTTGCCAGAGCGCGGCCGCGAGCGCGTGCGATACCTGCAGCAGAAGACCGTGCAGCGCAGCCCCGCGCTGCCCGGGCGTGCACCGAACTACTGCTCGGGCTGCCCCCACAACGTCTCGACCCTGCTTGCGCCCGGCCAGATGGCATGGGGTGCGCCAGGCTGTCACCTGTTCGCCTCCCTCATGGACAACCCGCAGAAGCGCGTCGAAGCCACGACGCAATTGGGTGGCGAGGGGCTGCCCTGGCTGGGTCTCGCCCCGTACACGAGCCGCCCCCACATTGTTCAGAACGTCGGCGACGGCGCCTTGTTCCACTCGAGCTACCAGAACATCCGGTTTGCGATCACGACGGGCGCGAACATGACGTTCAAGCTCCTGATCAACGGTGTTCTCGCGAACACCGGCGGGCAGGAAGCGGTGGGCGCCAGCGCGATCGCGGATCTGTCCGCCCGCCTGTTGCAGGACGGCGCATCCCGTGTGGTCCTCGTGACGAAAGAGGCCGGCCTGTATGCAAGGGTGCAGCTTCCCGCCGGCCTGGTGCGCCGCTCACCGGACGAGCTCGAACAAACGATGAAGGAGCTCTCGGAGATCAAGGGCGTCACCATCCTGATCTACGACGGGGCGTGCGCGAACGAGCGGCGCCGTCGCCAGAAGCGGGGGCTGCTGCCCGCGCCCGCCGTGTTCACGTTCGTGAACGAAGAGGTGTGCGAGAACTGCGGCGACTGCGGCGCCAAGGCGAATTGCATGTCGCTGCAGAAGGTGCCGACCGAGTTCGGTGCCAAGACACAGATCCACCAGTCGACCTGCAACCAGGACCAGGCCTGCATCCAGGGGGAATGCCCTTCCTTCGTCACGGTGGAAGTGGAGCCTGGCAAGGGGCTTCGCAGGCCGGGCCTGCCCTCCATCGACGCAGCCGGCATCCCGGAGATCGAGCCGGAGGCCTTGCAGGTGCCCTACCACGTGTACATGCCGGGCCTCGGGGGATCCGGCGTCCTCACGGCCAGCGCCATCCTCGCACAGGCGGCCGCCATGCAGGGTCTGCAGGTCAAGACCTACGACCAGACCGGAGCGTCGCAAAAGTGGGGCGCCGTGCTCTCCAGCCTCATTCTGGCTCCCGCGGAGCGGCCGCCGCACACGAACAAGGTCGGCATCGGCAAAGCGGATCTCTACCTCGCGCTCGATCTCCTGGCGGCGGTGGACGCGAGCAACCTGAAGTGCTGCGATGCCGAACGCACACGGGCTGTCATCAACGCCGGCGTGTTCCCGAACGGAGAGGTCATCCGTGACTCCCGCAAGACGCTTCCGACGCAGGAGTTGTGCGGCACCGTCGCCGCCGCGGTGCGGGAAGGCAGCGCCTTGACGCTGGATGCGCAGCGCATCGCCGAGGCGCTGTTCGGTGACTTCATGATGACGAACATGGTGGCCATCGGTGCTGCCTACCAGGCGGGTTGGCTGCCGATCCGCGCGGAGTGGATCGAGGCCGCGATCGCTTTGAACGGCACCCAGGTGGAGGCGAACACGATGGCCTTCCGTGCCGGGCGGCTGTGGGTGCACGCGCCGGAGCAGATCCAGGCGCTGGGCACGCTCAAGCTCCAACCGCTTGCGGATCGTACGCAGCGGCTGCGCGCCCTGCGCAGCGAGGGCAAATTCGGCGAACTGGCCGCCTTCGAGCCGCAGCTGGCAAAGCTGCCTGCGCAGCTTCGTGACCGTGTGCTGCTGCGTTCCGTGGATCTGGCGGACTACCAGAACATGGCGTATGCGGTCCGCTATCTGGAGCGGGTGACGTCCTCACTGCAGATCGAGGTAGCTGCCCGCGGAGAGCAGCACGCCTATGAGGTGACCGCGGCGGTCGCCGACGGCCTGCACAAGATGATGGCATACAAGGACGAGTACGAGGTGGCACGCCTGCTCACCCAATCCGGCTTCGAGAAACGGGTGGCCGACATGTTCTCCGGGAGCGTCCGCCTGAAATACAACCTGCAGCCGCCTCTCGCACGCACGCTGGGCCTGAAGGGAAAGATGCGCGTCGGCCGTTGGATGCATCCGGCGCTGAAAGCCCTCGCTGCGCTGAAGTTCCTGCGTGGGACGGCCCTGGATCCGTTCGGCGCTCTGGCGTCCCGACGGGAGGAGCGGGCGCTGCTCGCCTGGTACGAGGCTGTGTTGGCACAAGGCCTTGGGCTGCTCGACGCGTGCAACGCCGCCCAAGTCGCCGAGCTCATGCGGCTGCCCCAAACCATCCGCGGCTACGAGTCAGTGAAGTCTGCGGCCGCGACGCAAGCAAAGGCACAGGCGCAGCGCCTGCTGTCTGAGTTGAAGCGGCCTCGCACGATCGAGATTAAGCCGGTCGCACTTGCAGCCTGAGGCCAAGTTCCTTGTTCGATCAACCACAAAAGGAGACACATCATGGTCAACACCTTCAAGCGCCTGGCGGTCACGGCCGCCCTCGGCGTCTTGGCATTCTCGGCGGCTGCACAGGAAATGCAGATCCGGCTGGTCACGGCATTCCCTGAAAACATGGCGTGGTCGCAGGAGCTGGTGAAGTGGAGCGAGCGGGTGAACGCGCAGGGCAAGGGCCTGGTCAAGATCAACTTCATCGGCGGCCCGCGCGCGGTGCCGACCTTCGAGATCGGCAATGCGGTCAAGAGCGGCGTCATCGACATGGCCCTCAGCCCCGGCGCCTTCTACACGAACGTGTTTCCCGAGGCCGACATGCTCAAGATGGCGCAGATCCCGGTGGCCGAGCAGCGCAAGAACGGCGCCGTCGAGTACATCAACAGGGTCTGGAACGAGAAGGGCAACATGCAGTATCTCGCCCGGATGGTCGAGGGTTACCCGTTCCACATCTTCTTGTCAAAGAAGGTCGACAAGCTGGATCTCACCGCCAAGAAGATCCGCGTATCGCCCGCCATTCGGCCGGCGGTGCAGACGCTGAACGGAAACGTGATCAACATCCCGCCGGGCGAGATCTACACCGCGCTCGAACGCAATGTGATCGACGGCTACGGCTGGTCGATCGGCGGCATCTTCGATCTGAACCTCGCGAGCCATACGAAATTCCGTATCGACCCCGGCTTCTATGACGCTGACGTGTCGTTGATCATGAACCTGGACAAGTGGAAGGCCATGACGCCGCAGCAGCGCGATTTCATCCAGAGGATGGCCATGGAAGTGGAGGCCAATTCTGCGTACTGGCGCAAGGAAGGCGAGGACGAGAAGAAGAAGCAGAATGCATCGGGCATCCAGCCGCTGACCTTCGGCCCGGCGGAGACCGCGAAATACCTGGATGCCGTGTACGACGCGGGCTGGGCCGACCTCATCAAGACCAGCCCGGTCCATGGGCCGAAGCTGCGCGCATTGCTGTCGAGGAAGTCATGAGCAGCGCGGCACACCCACAGGCCTTCGTCGCGCCCGCTGCAGGCCGCCGCATGGAAACCGCGCAGGCGGCCTTCGGGCGCCTCTACGACCTCATGATGGTGCTGGCCTGCCTGCTGCTGCTCGTGATGGTCGGCTCGATCACCCTCGATGTCCTGTTGCGGAATGTGGAGATCCCCGGCTTTCCGCGCGGCTTTCCCGCTTCCAACGACATCTCCGAGTACGCCTTGTACCTCTGCACCTTGCTGGGCGCGCCCTGGCTGCTGCGGGCCGGCCAGCACATCCGCGTGGACATCGTGCTGCGCGCCATTCCAGCCAGGCTTGCCTACGGTTGTGAGTGGCTGTCGGACGTGATGGCCTTCGCAGGGTGCGTGGCGCTCGCATGGATGGGGATCGTCATGACCTTCAAGAGCTACGCCAGCGGCGCGATCCAGATCAAGAGCATCGTCATTCCGGAGTGGTGGTTGATGGCGCCGCTGCCCATCGCGTTTGCGCTGCTCGCCATCGAGTTTGCATTCCGCATGTGGCGGCTTGCACATGGTCCGAAGGAACCGCGTTCCGACGCGGTGTCTGCAGCATGAGCGCATGGATCCTCCCTGCGTGGCTGCTCCTCGGCGGGTCCACGCTGCTTCTCTTCGTCGGCCTTCCAGTGGCGTTCGCCTTCCTGGTGACCAACCTCGTCGGCGCCTGGATCTATCTGGGCGGAGAGGCGGGACTGGGACAGCTCGTGCGCAACAGCGTCGTTGCGGTGACCAGCTTCTCATTGACTCCGATCCCGCTGTTCATTCTCATGGGCGAGATCCTGTTTCACACCGGACTGGCCGTGAAGGTCATCGAAGGTGTCGAGCGGCTGATCACGAGAGTGCCTGGCCGGCTGGCCGTTGTCGCTGTCGTCGCCGGAACCGTGTTCTCCGCGATCTCCGGGTCGACCATTGCGACGACAGCGATGCTCGGCTCCCTCATGGTGCCCGTCATGTTGCAGCGGGGATACCACCCGACCATGGCCACGGGGCCGATCATGGCGATCGGGGCGGTGGACATGCTGATCCCCCCCAGCGCGTTGTCGGTGCTGCTGGGCAGCCTGGCCAACATCTCGATTTCAGGCTTGCTGATCGGCGGGATCGTCCCGGGTGTCCTGCTTTCGATCGGATTCGTCGCCTGGATCGTGCTGCGCTCCGCAATGAACCCGTCGCTGGCACCGGCGAGCGAATTCGAGCATTTCCACGGGTGGGAAAGGTTCAGGCCGTTCCTTCAGTACGTGCTGCCGCTGCTCTCGATTTTCGGCGTCGTCGTCGGCGCCATGGTGGCGGGTTGGGCCACGCCGACCGAGAGCGCAGCGCTGGGTGTGGTGGCCACGCTGGTGATTGCTCTCGCTTATCGAGCACTGTCGCTCGCCGCGTTGATGAAGTCGCTGAAGGGAACCATTGGCATCTCGGGGATGATCCTGCTGATCATCATGGGCGCAACCACATTCGCGCAGATCCTCACCTTCTCAGGCGCCTCCAGTGGCATCGTCGAGGCGATCACCGACACGGGCCTCGGGCCCATGGCGATCGTCGCGGGAATGATGCTGATCCTGATCTTCCTCGGCATCTTCGTCGACCAGGTGAGCATGATGCTCATCACCATTCCCATCTTCATGCCGATCGTCCAGAAGCTCGGAGTCGACCCGGTCTGGTTCGGAATCATGTTCCTCATGTGCATGCAGATGGGCCTGCTTCTGCCGCCGCACGGCTTGCTATTGATGACGATGAAGGGCGTGTCTCCGCCGAGCGTGAGCATGGCGCACATCTTCCGCGCGGTCGTGCCCTATGTGGCGATGAGCGTGCTGCTGCTCGCCGCCATGTTCTTCTTCCCACCGCTAGCCACCTGGCTGCCGGGAATCATGAAATGAGCGGAATCGAAACCAGCCCGCGACTGCCTCTCCCCGGCGTCGTCAACGCCCCTCGCACACAGGCCGAGCGATACCTTCGGGAAGGCGCCTGGCGGCCCACCACGATCGGGAACGCGCTGCGGCAAGTGGCTCGCGAGCGTCCGCAGAGAACCGCGTATGTCTTCCCCGTAACGCGTGTGGGCAAGCTAGACAGGCAGCAGATGCGCCAGGCGATTGCCGAGAAGCTCGCGGCCGAGATGCAGAGGAGCTGAGCCGTTCATGCGTCACTACACCTATGACCGCCGCTTGAACTGGAGCGAATGCGACCCGGGCGGCATCATCTTCTTTCCGCACTACGCCCGCTGGATGGTCGACGGCTTGAACGAGATGTTCCTCGGCTTCGGCGTCGACCCGACCGGGCCGAGGGGCGACAACGCCTTGGGCGGCCTCCCCGTGCTCGGCCTGTCGATGAAGTTCGTCAGCGCACCCGTGTTGCATGACACCGTCACGCACCAGATCACCGTGATCAAGGTGGGCGGGAAGTCGATGACGTTCCGGCATCGATTCCTCCGCGGCGACCAGTTGCTGATGGAGGCCGAAGAGACGCGTGTGTGGGCCGAGCATCCTCTCGACAACCCGCGCGCGCTGCGCACCCGGCAAGTTCCCGACAACGTTCGAGCGCTTCTCGAGGATGCCGCCTGAGAGCCTCGGCACAAGGAACAAACCGAATGATGAAGGGAAACCAGAGATGATGATCAAGATCCTGGGTGGAGGCCCGGCCGGCCTCTACGCCGCCTACTGCATCAGGCGCCAACTGCCCGATGCCGACGTGACGGTCTACGAGCAGAACGACGCGCACACGACGTTCGGCTTCGGCGTGGTGTTTTCCGACCAGGCGCTCGAGTTCCTCGGAGCGGGAGATTCGGAAACCCTGCCGCTCATCACCGCGGGCCTCGAGCGGTGGAGCGACATCGAGCTGCGCCTGCAGGGGCAACGCATCCGGATCGATGGGGTCGGGTTCACCGCCATCGCCCGCTTGCGCCTGCTCGAGATCCTGCGCCAGCGCGCGTTGTCCGCAGGGGCGAAGCTGATCGACAGCCACGTGGTGCGCGACCTCGCGGAACTGGACGACGCCGACCTGGTGATCGGCGCCGACGGGGTGAACTCCCTGGTGCGCAAGACCCACGAAGCGGAGTTCGGCACGGAAATCACGCTCCTGAACAACCGGTTCGCGTGGTTCGGCGCAACGCGCCCCTTCGATTACCTGACGCAGACGTTCAAGCAGCTCGCACAGGGGAGCTTCAATGCGCACCACTACCGCTATACGCCCACGATGAGCACCTTCCTGGTGGAGGTGGATGCCCGCACCTTCGAGCGAGTGGGCTTCGAGCGGATGACGGAAGACCAGTCCCGGGCGTACTGTGAGGACGTCTTTGCGGAGGAGCTCGAAGGCGCCAGGCTGGTGACCAACAAGTCGCTGTGGCGCCGGTTCCCGGTGATCCGCAACAGGCGGTGGTCCGTGCGCAATCGGGTGCTGGTCGGCGATGCGCTGCGCACCGCACACTTTTCGATCGGCTCGGGAACGCGACTCGCGCTCGAAGACGTGCAGGCGCTGGCGCACGCGCTGGCCAACCATCCGCGCAGCGTCCAGGATGCACTCGCACAGTTCGAGGCGCAGCGACGCCCCGTCGTCGACAAGCTCGCGGGGGCGGCCACGCGCAGCGCGACCTGGTACGACAACTTCGCGGAACACCTGAAGCTGCCTGCCTGGGAGTTCGCCATGCACTACATCGGCCGCTCGGGTCGGGTCGACACCGAGCGCCTGCGCGCCATGTCGCCGCGGTTCGTGGCGGGGTACGAAGCGTGGCGGGAGGCCGCATGAAGCGGCGCGTCGACTGGGGGAATGCAGACGAATGACATCGGAATGGCGCAAGCCGACAGCGCTGCGCGCGAGCTGTACTACGACGAGATTCGCCCGCTGAACCTCGCGCCGCTGTGGAGCATGCTGAAAGGCCTCATCCCCGCCCAGCCCGTGCCCGCGGCCAAGCCATGCAAGTGGGCCTGGGACGACATGTATCCCCAACTGCTGCGGGCCGGCGGGCTAATCTCTGCCGAGGAGGCCGAACGCAGGGTGCTGGTCCTGGAGAACCCCGGGTTGCCGAGCAAATCACAGATCATCGACACCCTCTACGCGGGACTCCAGTTGATCCTGCCCGGCGAGACCGCGCCGAACGCCACATGCTGCAGGACATTGCGCCTGGACGGGCAGAAACCATCCGGATTCTGGAACTGCTGCGGATCGTGATTGCCGGACGCGAACATCATCAGCAGGCGGCTTCCGGCCGGGATCGTGACCCCATCGAGGGTGACTTCCTCTTTGACGCGCCTTGGCCGGCGCGCAACCCGCCGACCTGGTGGCCGGCCTCACCTGGGACGTGCCCGCGCTCGTGCTGTTCCAGTTGCTGGTCGTCCCTGCCGAAGACATCGCCCGGGTCAAGGATTGGGCCTCGAGCCGCGTGGTGCTGCGCAAGAAGGCCGAGGCAGCCCGGGACGACTACCTCAGCGACTTGCTGCGTGCGCGAAATGGCGACGACAGCCAGGCGACGATGCACGAGATCGGCGCAACTGCCTTCAACCCGCTGTTCGCGGGCCATGAAGCGACCTCCAGCGCCGCCGCCAACATGTTCAAGGCGGTACTGGCAGGCCACAAGCTATGGCAAGCGATCTGCCAGGGCGAACAGCCGCTCGGCCCGGTGATCGAAGAATCGCTGCGGCTGGACCCGCCGCGCTTCCCAGTGGTGCCGATGCTCGAGCGGTCCCCTTGGGAGGGGACGGCGAGCGCAAACGGTAAGCCGGATACTTGGCAACAACTCTACTGCCTCGCGCAAAACGTTCCTGCAAGCCATGAAAGCCATTGCCATTCGCCGCCACGGGGGGCCCGAAGTTCTGGAGGCCATCGACGTGGAACTGCCGCCTCCAGCCGAACGCGAGGTCCGGGTCCGGCACACTGCCATAGGCCTCAACTACTCGGACATCAACGTCCGCAACGGCGGCTTTTATCTCGGGGACGGGCCCAACTTTCCGGTCATCCTCGGCAACGAGGCCGCAGGTGTGGTGGAAGCAGTGGGCGTCGGTGTCAGGGATTTCGCCCCGGGAGACCGGGTCGCCTACGCGGGCAGCGGAGGGCTGTTCTTTGTGAACACCGGCGCCTATGCCGAGCAGCGCAACATGCCCGCGGACTGCTTGGTGAAACTACCGGATGACATCAGCGAAGAAACGGCTGCCGCCCTGTTGCTCAAGGGTTTGACGGCCGCGGTCGTCATCCACCATTGCTACACGCCGAAGCCGGGCGACAAGATCCTCATTCATGCGGCGGCGAGCGGGGTGGGAAGCCTGTTGGCGCAATGGTGTGCGCATCTCGGCGCGACGGTCATCGGGACGGTCGGGTCGCGGGCGAAGGCGGCATTCGCCCGCGAGCACGGCTGCAGCCATACGATCCTGTACCGGGAGGAAGACTTCGTCGCCGCCGTGAAGAAGCTGGCGCCGGAGGGTGTCGCCGCGGTGCTCGACGGCGTTGGCAAAGACACTTTCATCCCATCGTTCGACCTGCTGCGCCCCTTCGGCGCGGCGGTCAACTACGGCAACGCTTCCGGCAACGTGCCGCCTTTCAATCTCATGCTGCTGGCGCAAAAGGGGTGCATCGCCCTGCACAGGCCCGGCTTTGGTTTCTACGCGAACACCGGACCAGCGCGGCAGGCTGCCTGCGACGAGCTGTTCGAACTGGTGCGCCAGGGCGCACTGCGTGTGGAAATCGGCAGCAGGTGGCCCCTGAAAGACGCGGCTCTGGCCCACGAAGAGGCGGAGCGCGGGCGCAACGTCGGTTCCGTGCTCCTGATGCCCACGCAACCGTAGATATGCCCGGATTGCGACCTGAGCATTGCAATCCAGAAGAGCCTGGCCATCGTGCATCGGTTCCCCACCAGCGCGTCGCAGACAGGCGGAAAGTAGCTCGCGCGGCCTGCTCGCCGGGCGCTCGCAGCCCCATCCATCCAAAGGAGACAATATGCAAATCACACGCCGGCAGTTCGCCATTGGCGCCGCGGGAGCGGCCCTCGCGCCCGCTTGGGCTCAGACCTATCCTTCCAAGCCGGTCACGCTCGTCCTTGGCTATGCGGCTGGCGGCGGCGTCGACGCGGTGATGCGAAACATGGCCCCGGGCCTGACGCAACGCCTGGGCCAGCCGGTCATCGTCGACAACCGCCCCGGCGCAAGCGGCATGCTTGCCGCCAGCTATGTCGCCAAAGCCACTGCGGACGGCTACACCTTGTTCGGCACCGACGGCGCGGCGCTCGCCCTCAACGGGGCCCTGTTCTCGAAGCTCCCTTATGACCCTGTCGCGGATTTCTCTCCCGTCTCGCTGGTCATCCGCGCGCCAATCCTGATCGTCGCGCATCCGCAAGCTCCCTTTTCCGACCTGCGCGGACTGATCGAGCATGCCAAGCGCGAACAGGGCGGTATCGCGTACGCCTCGGCGGGTGCCGGTACCTACCACCAGCTGTCCATGGAACTGCTCAGGCGGCGGGCCCGGTTTGAGGCCAGGGCCATCCATTACAGGGGGGCGGGGCCTGCCGCACAGGATGTGATGGCCGGTCAGGTGCCGGTCGCGCCGCTCGATTCGATCGTCGCGCTGCCGCAAGTGGCCGCGGGCAAGTTGAAAGCGCTGGCCGTGCTGGCTCCGAAACGGATTGCGCAACTGCCCAATGTCCCCACTGCGGCGGAATCGGGTGTCGAAGGGGTGGAGGTCTTCCCTTGGGTGGGCGTCGCCGCTCCGCGGGCAACGCCGGCCAACATCGTCTCGCGTCTGAGTTCCGACGTCCGCGAAGTCGTCATGAGCCCGGAGGTCTCGAAGAAGTTCACTGGCCTTGGCATGGAGCCGTTCGCGACCACGCCGGAGCAATTCGGCGCTTTCATCAAGCAGGAGATCGCGCGCTGGCATCCGCTGATCAAGGAACTGAACATCCAACTCGATTGAGCTCCCGCCGACCACCAACGAATCTCAAGACACCCATGAAAGCCATCATTGCCACCACAGACGGGCTTCGGATCGTGGACAGACCCCGACCCGATCCAAAGCCAAGCGAAATTCTCGTCCGCACGCGCGCCATCGGTGTCAATCGCATCGATCTCCACGCGCTCGCCGCTCCGGCTGACCAGATCATCGGGATGGAATGGTCCGGCGAGGTGGTCGAAGTGGGCGCACAGTGCCATGGGCTCAGTGTTGGCGATCGCGTAATGGGCACCGGCCCAGCCGCCTACGCAGAGTATGTGGTGACGGACTATGGCCGTGCCGTACCCATCCTCAAGCGTGAAGTGGATTGGGCCGCAGCAGCGTCGGCCACGCTCGGGCTGCAGACCATGCACGATGCTCTCGTCACGCGCGGCAGACTCCGCCCTGGTGACGCCGTCCTGATGCAGGGGGCCGCCTCGGTGATGGGCCTGATCGGGATGCAGATCGCCAAGATGCTGGGCGCAGGCCTCGTTCTCGGAACATCCGGAAATGCGGAACGCCGCAGCAAACTCAAGGACTTCGGTTGCGACGTCGCCATCGACAGCAGCCAGGATGACTGGTCCCGCCAGGTATTGGACGCCACGAACGGCAATGGCGCGGAAATCGTCATCGACAACGTTTGCGGAGCCGCCTTCAATCAGTGCATGGCCGCAGCCGCGCTCGAAGGGCGCCTTGTCAACGTCGGCCGACTGGGCGGTGCCACCGCGGCATTCGACTTCAACCTGCACGCGCTTCGCCGGCTCGAGTTCATCGGGGTGACGTTTCGCACGCGCAGCGTGGAACAGGTGCGGTCCATCAACTCCCGGATGCTGGCAGACCTTGGCCAGATGCTTTCCGACGGTGGTCCTAAAGTCCCGATCGCGGGCCGCTTTGCTTTCGACGACGCTGCGCAGGCTTTGGATACGCTCCGACGCAGCGAGCACTTTGGCAAGCTGGTGCTGGAGCTTTGATGGGTCGCTCGCAGGCGCTTGCCCGGGCGGGAGAGATCCTGTGGGGCGCATGGCAGCAAGGAACGGTGATCGAATCCTTGCCCCAGGAATGCCGCCCTCTTACGCGTGCCGAAGGGTATCAAGTGCAGTCGGCCATCGAGGCGCGTTCGCGAGGCCCGCTCTTTGGCTGGAAGATCGCTGCGACGAGTCTCGCAGGTCAACGCCACATCAAGGTGGATGGTCCGATCGCAGGCCGGCTTCTGCGCGAGCGTGCGCACCCTTCAGGATCACAGCTGTCGCTCGCCCGAAACCGCATGGCCGTGGCCGAGCCTGAGTTCGCCTTCCGCATGGGTCGCGACATCCTTCCGAGGCGGCAGGCTTATTCGGTGGCCGAGGTGGTGGCGGCGACAGCCAGCCTGCATCCTGCCATCGAAGTCCCCGACTCGCGCTTTGCCGATTTCACGTTGGCCGGCGAGGCGCAGATCATCGCCGACAACGCCTGCGCGCATGAGTTCGTTCTTGGCGATGCCGCGCCGCAGAATTGGCGCACCACCGACCTTTCGGCGCACCGGGTTCATGGCCAGGTTTCCGGCCTGACACGCAGCTATGCCCGTGATGGCAGCGGCGCTGCCGTGCTCGGCAACCCGCTCACCGCGCTCGCCTGGTTGGTCAACGAGCTGTCCTCACTGGGAATCACGCTGCGTCGCGATCAAGTGGTGACCACGGGCGCCTGCACTGTTCCCCTTGAAGTGGAAGCAGGAGACCAGGTGCTCGCCGATTTCGGCGAGCTCGGCGCGGTGTCGGTGAGCTTCGGCGAATAGTTTTTTGGAACAGAAGGAGCGTTTGATGACGGCAAAAAAGGGTTACCTGTTCGCAGAACTCGACGTGGTCGACGCCGCGCATTTCTACAATGAATACATGCCGCGCGTATACCCCGTCCTTGAACAATATGGTGCCATCTTCCTGGCTGGGAGCGACGCTCCGGTCGTCAAGGAAGGTGGCAGGGACGTGAAGCGCGTCGTGCTGCTGGAATTCGATTCTTTGCAGCGCGCCGAGGAGTTCTACCACTCGGAAGACTACCAGGCCATCATTGGCTATCGGTTCGACTCGGCGCGGTCGCACCTCTATATTTTCGAGGGATCCGGCCTGCAGCCTGGATAGAGAAGTTGTACGCGGCAACGTACAACTTCCTCGCGTCAGGTGACACTTCTATGCCGTTGGGAGGGTAGATGTCAGGCACTATTCGCGTGACCGCTGCCGTCCACGTCAACGCGATACACCTCATTTGGAAGTTGCAGCGGGCCCGCGCCGATATAGCGAGCATCAGTAAAGTAGATGCGTCCGGCAGCGTCAACCGTGAGCTCATTCGGCGACACGAACGGATTGCCGAGATAGTTGTCTGCCACAACCGTCTGAACTCCGGAAATCAAGTTGGTCCGCGTAATCTTCCTTGTGCCGCCATGTTCAGCATGGACCATGAGCAGATCGTTGTTGCGATCGAAGCTCATCCCGTACGTCATCCCACTCGGCTCCAGGTACTTGACTCCGGAACGCGAATTTGTCCTCGGTCAAGAATGAGCTGAAGCAGTGTCGAACCGCCGGCGAAGCGGTTCATGCCACTTCCCAGATGTCGTAGATCGGCCCGTTCGGTTCTCGGGTGCCGGTGCCGATGGCGATCTTGTCGTTCAGCCAGGCGAGCTTCTTCGACGCGGTCTCGAACTGAACGGCGATGCGGAAGTAGTCGGCGCCACGCGGGATGGGCTCGCGATTGATGATCTTTCTCATGATGTCCGGCGTCGGTCCGTTGCGGCGGCCGCTGTAGGTCATGTAGATCAGCTCGCCGGCATTGGTTTCGAGCATCAGGCGCACGTCGAGGTGCAACCCGCCATCGGGGCGCTCCAGCACCACGTCAGCGCCGCCCGGCAACACTCGCCCGCGCAGGCGCTCGCCATCGAAGCGGCCGCCATTCACGCACATCACGCGCCGCGTGTAGCCGTGCGGGACGGCGCCTACCTGCTGCGGGGGCGCGTCGACATCGGCCTTGATCGTGAACAGCGGTCGCAGCTCGATTGGCGTCATGCCTTCTTCTCGTAGCGCTTGCGGACGTCCCTGATCATCTCGATCAGCGCCTGGGGCACGTCGCGTCCCTCGGCCTTGGCCTTGGCCTTGCAGTCTTCCCACAGCTTGAGGTCGGCGTAGCCCTTCTCGGTGTGGCGATTCCACTGCGTGTCGAGCGGGGTCGTGATCTCCAGTCGGACGCCAGCCGGGTCGTGGAAGTAGATCGACAGGATCAGACCCTTATGGTCGGTCGGGCCGATCACGTCCACCCCCTGCGATTTCAACCACTCATACCAGCGCAGCACCTCGGCGCGGTCCTTGGCTTCCAGCGCGATGTGGTTGAAGAGGTCGTAAGCGGGATGGCTGGCCTTGGCCGGGGGCGGCACCCCGGGCGCTTCGAAGAATGCCAGCGTTGAGCCGTCTTGCATGCGGAAGAAGATATGGAAGTACGGAATGTCGTCGCCGGTGGACGGGATGCTGTCGTCCAGCACCGTGCTCGCCAGCTCCATCCCCATGATGCGCGTGTAGAAATCGGTCGTCGCGGCGGCATCGGGCGTGACCCATGCGGCGTGGTTCAGCATCATCGGCGTCAGGCCGGGGTTGGGCGTCAAAGCCGCCTCTGGCTTTGCGGCAGTGACTTCGGGGGCGGTGGTTTGCATGGGATCGTTCTCCGGTTGAAGGCGGTTCAGACTTGCGGGTCGGCGATGCGCACCGCGATCCCGTCGATCGCGTCGCTCATCACGATCTGGCAGCACAGGCGGCTGTTCGCCTGGCGCGGCGCGGCCGTGTAGTCCAACATCTGGTTTTCGGAGTCGTCCGGCGCAGGCAGCAGCGCGGCGAACGACTCCTCCACCACGACGTGGCAGGTGGCGCAGCTCATCGCACCGCCGCAGTCGCCGGCGATGCCTTCGATGCCGTGGCCGGTTGCGGCCATCATGAGGTTCTGCCCAATGGGCACTTCGACCTCATTGCGCTCGCCGCTGGAATGGATGTAGATGACGCGGGGCATGGCTTCAATGTCGTTCAGGGGTGCGGCGGTGTCAGTCCCCTCGGCGGGGACGTTGGCGGCGCAGGCGCTGCAGTGCGGAACGCACGAGGCCGACGAAACCCTGCGGCATCAGGAACATGCACAGGATCAGGAAGCCCGCGAAGATCGCGGAAGGCGCGGCCTTCGAAATCTGGTCGGCCAGGTTCGGAACGAACTGGATGAAGGCCGCACCGACGAGCGCACCCGAGATCGTCCCCAGCCCGCCGACCACGGCGCCGACCAGGAAGAAGACCGAGACGAACGTGTTGAAGCTGTCGGGCGCGACGAACGCCGTGGCGACGGAGCCCAACGAGCCGGCGACGCCCGTGTAGAGGGCGCTGATGCCGAAGGTCATGGCCTTCACATAGGGCACGTTGATGCCCATGGCCGAGGCCGCGATCGGTTGCTCGCGGATGGCGACCGTGGCCCGCCCGAGCCGGCCACGCAGGATGTTCCACGCCGCCGCGAACAGGACGGCCGTGATCGCAAGCACCACCAGGTACAGCCACTGGTCCGTGGAAATCTTCCAGCCGAAGGGCGCTTCCGGTTTCAAAAGCGTGATGCCCTGCACGCCCCCCGTCCACGGCTCGAGCGCCTTGTGCTTCAGAAGCTGCGGCGTGGCCAGCGCCAGCGCGAAAGTGGCCAGGGCAAGGTAGTGGCCCTTCAGGCGCAGGGCAGGCCAGCCGAACAGGAAGCCGAACACGAAGCAGATCAGGGCGGAGATCGGCAAAGTCGCCCACCACGCGAATTGCGCGTGCTCCATCAGAATGGCGGTGACGTACGCGCCCATCGCATAGAGCGCCCCATGGCCCAGCGAGAGCTGGCCGTTGTATCCGACGAGCATGTTGAGACCGAGCACCGCGATGGCGGTGATCAGCGTGCTGGTGACGAGGAAGATCCTGTAGTCGCTCATCACGAACGGCACGGCAATGGCTGCGGCGGCCAGGATGGCGATGGCGACCACGCGCCAGGGCGTGCGCGCGCGCAGCGTGGGCACGGCCGGGGCGAGCGCTGCGTCGTCGGCGGAGATGGACAAGGTCGACGAATCGCTCATACCCGCACCACCAGCTTGCGCCCGAAGATGCCGGAGGGACGCACCAGCAGCACGCCCACGATGACCACCAGGGCCACGCTCAGCTTGAGTTCCGTGCCGACGAGGTAAGTGCCGGCCAGGTTTTCGACGATGCCGACGATCAGGCCGCCCGCGACCGCCCCCCAGGGATTGTCGATACCGCCCAGCAGCGCCGCTGCAAATGCGTAGATCAGGACGCCCCCCATCATGTTCGGCTCCAGGAACACCACCGGCGCCACCATCAGCCCGGCGACGGCGCCGATCAGCGAGGAGAGGCCCCAACCCAGCGCCAGCATCATGGAAACCGGAATGCCCGCGAGGCGCGAGGACACCGGGTTCTCCGCCGAAGCGCGCATCGCCAGGCCGACCTTGGTGAAGCGCAGGAAGCAGTAGAGGATCCCCATGACCAAGAGGACCACGGCGATGGTGCCCAGCTCATGACCGGAGAGCAGCGTCGTGCCGAACACTTTCGCAGGGAACGGGCTGGGGAACGGCTCGATTTGGTGGTTGAAGATCCAGCCGGCCAGCGAGTTGACGCCGATGAAGAGCCCGATGAAGACGACGATCACCGACAACTCGGGTACCTCGCCCAGGGGCCTCAAAATCAGCCGCTCGATGAGCATGCCGGCAACGAAACCAAAGGCAAGCGTTGCGAGAGCCGCGAGCCAATACGGGAGTCCCGCCTTGAGCAGCAGGAACGCGATGAAGGTGGAGAACATCGCCATTTCGCCCTGCGCAAAATTGATGTGATGGGTGGACTGGTAGATCATCACCAGCGCCAGCGCCAGGCAGGCATAGATGCCCCCCATGGCGACGCCGGAGGCGATCTGTTGCAGCAGGCTGAACATGGGTGGTCCTTTAGAAACCGAGATAGGAGCGGCGAATCTGCTCGTCGTCGCGAAGTTCCTGGGCCGTGCCCGACATCACGGTGCTGCCGGTTTCCAGCAGCCAGGCGTGGTCGGCAAGGTCCAGCGCGCGCGCCACGTTCTGTTCAACGAGCAGGAGGCTCACGCCCTCCTGCCGGTTGATCACTCGCATGATCTCGAAGATCTCCCGGATCACGAGGGGCGCCAGGCCAAATGAAGGCTCATCCATCAGGAGCAGCCTGGGCCGCTGCATCAGGGCGCGGCTGATCGCCAGCATCTGCTGCTCGCCGCCGGAGAGTGTGCCGGCCTGCTGCGCGCGCCGCTCGCGCAGCCGCGGGAAGTAGCCGAACATGCGCTGCATGTCGGCTTCCACTTCCTTCGCATTGCGGCGCAGGTAGGCGCCCACGCGCAGGTTCTCTTCCACGCTCATGTTCACGAGCGTGCCACGGCCGTCCGGGACGTGGGCGATGCCCAGGGCGGCGATCTTCTCGGTGGCGAGGCCGTCGATCCGCTTGCCGGCGAAGTGGATCTCGCCCTTGGTGCGCACCATGCCGCTCAGCGCCCGCAAGGTGGTGGTCTTTCCCGCGCCGTTGGCGCCTAGGATGGTCGTGATGCCGCCCTCGGCGACCTCGAAGTCGATCCCCTTGAGCACGCGCGTGCCGCCGTAGAACGCCTCGATCTTCTTTGCTTCGAGCAGGGCTGCCATCACACGGTCTCCGTGCCGAGGTAGGCGCTCACCACGTCGGGATCCGCCTGCACCTGCGCGGGCGGCCCGTCGGCGATCTTGCGGCCGAAGTTCATCGCCACCACTTGGTCGGACACGCGCATCACGAGGTTCAGGTGATGCTCCACCAGCAACACGGTGACTTGGAAGCGGCGGCGCACGTCCAGGATCAGCTCGCGCAGGCCGTCCACCTCTTCATGATTCAGGCCCGCCGCCGGCTCGTCGAGCAGCAGCAGTTTCGGGTTGGCAACCAGCGCCCGGGCCATCTCGACGCGCTTGCGCGTGCCGAAAGACAGGTGCTTCACCGGAACCTCGGAGACCGCGCCCAGATCCAGCAGCGCCAGCAAGCGTTCGGTGTGCTCGGTCACTTCGCGCTCCTCGCGGCGGACCGCGGGTAGCCGCAGCGCGTTGGCGATGTAACCGGTGCCGGTGCGGCAATGGCGCCCCACCTTCACGTTCTCCCGCACGGTCATGTCGGGGAACAGCGCCACGTTCTGGAACGTGCGGCCGATCCCGGCTTGGGCGATCGCGTGCTGCGGCCGCGCCAGCAGGTCGGCGCCGTCGAAGCTGATCGAGCCGGCATGCGGCGTGTACAGCCGGCTCAGGCAGTTGAAGAGGGTGGTCTTGCCCGCACCATTCGGGCCGATGACGCCGCAGATCTGTCCGCGATGCACGTCGAAGGAGATGCGGTCCAGCGCAACGATGCCGCCGAATCGCACGGAGACCTCCTCCACTCGAAGCAGGACGTCTGGCGATGCGGGCATGGCAGAAGTATTCGCGTTCATGCCGCTCAATACCCGGGGCATGCTCAGCGTTCGATCGTGATCAGGTCCGTCATGGGCTTCCACGCTTTTCCGTCGAAGGAGGCGAGGCGGGCCTGCCGGATCGGGTAGTAGTCGTCCTGCCGGAAGTTGATTGTCATGCCCGGCAGCAACATGCCGAGTTCCACGTCCTTGAAGCCCTGCACCTGCTTCAGCAGGTTCTCGCGCGTCAGGTTGTCGCCGCAACGCTCCAGCGCCAGGGCCACGAGCTGCGCGCCCATGAACGTGTAGACCGAGGTCGTGTCGCCGGGTTGGTCGTTCGGCAGGTACTTCCTGAAGAAGGCCAGGTAATCCTGCATCGCCTTGTCGTTGGCCCAGGTGGGATCCGACGGCGCCTTGAACCAGTAGCTGGACACCAGGCCCACCGAGTTGGCCAAGCCGGCAGGCTCCAGCACGCTGGTGATCGAGCTGGAGATGTACGGCACGATGTAGAACGGCTTCCAGCCGATCGCCGCCACCTTCTTGATGGCCTGCGCCTGTGCCTTGTTCGAAACAAACGCCACCAGCGTGTCGGCACCCGCAGCCTGCAGTTGCAGGATCTGCGTATCCACGGTCGGGTCCGACATTTCCTGGCTGACTTCCTTGACGATGTTG
Organism: Ramlibacter sp. 2FC; assembly: GCF_005503345.1. Taxonomy (NCBI): domain Bacteria; kingdom Pseudomonadati; phylum Pseudomonadota; class Betaproteobacteria; order Burkholderiales; family Comamonadaceae; genus Ramlibacter; species Ramlibacter sp. 2FC. The sequence continues at coordinate 125,469 of NZ_SCMM01000001.1, read as the reverse complement.
GCGGTCTTGGCGCCGAGCGCGGCGCGGAAGCCGCGGACGTAGGACTTGCCGACGTCGTCGTTCTGGTACAGCAGGCCGATCCTGGCGTTCGGCCTGGCTTGGGCCAGGTACTTGCCGTAGATCGAACCGTCGATCTCGTAAGCAAAAGCGAACGGCACGGTCCAAGGCGTGGACTTGGAGTCGTGCAGCGTGGGGCTGGAAGCGTAGAACAGCAATTGCGGGACCTGCTTCGCATTCAGGTATTTCTGCACGGCGCTTTGGGACGGCGTTCCCATGGAGTTGACCATCGCCAGCACCTGGTCGGACTCCACCAGCTTGCGGGTCACCTCGACCGTCTTGGGCGGGCTGTAGGCATCGTCGACCGACAGCAAGTTGATCTTGCGACCGTTGATACCGCCCTTCGTCTCGTTCAACATCCTGAAATAGGCGACCGACATGCGCCCCACCATCGAGTAGGCGGAGCCGGGACCGCTGTAGGCGACGGTCTGGCCGAGCTTGATCTCGGTGTCGCTCACGCCGGGACCGTAATTCTTCTGGGCCTGAGCCGGCACAACCACCGCGAGGGCCGTGGCGGCCATGAGGGTAACGAGGGATGCGCGCATGATGTCTCCTGGATGGGATGCGGGGTACGTTGTGCAAGTACAACCAGGCCCGCGCGCGGTGTCTGTCCCCATGCAGAGTGACAGCGCCCCCGCGAGGGGGACAGACGCTGCCGCGGTGCGCACCTAGATTGGGTGATGCATCCACGCCAACCGACTGCCCTGTGGTCTGCCAGGCTGCCTGATCGGGATGACTGTCGTGATGCCAGGCAACAACGGCGGCCAGCGCGCGGAATTCACGGCACGCTATTTCGTGGAGAGCCCGGACCCGCTGCCGAAGGTGCCGGATATCATCGCCGGCGAGCAGTCGTCCGGCACCTTTCTGGAGCTGCCGGGCGAGACCAGCGAGCTCAAGCAGCGCGCCCGCGCCCGCGTGACCCGCATCGACCCGCAGGCGCCGGCGGCACCTGCGTGATGGTGAGCATCAACTGGGTGGGCTTCCCGGCCGTGCAGCACCTGCGCGAGTCCAGCGAGCTGACGATCCATGCGCACCGCAATGGCTGGGGTGCGCTGTCGCGCCATCCGGGGCTCGGCATGGGCTTTCCCGCCTACCAGAAACTGTGGCGGCTGGCCGGCATGTTCCTGATGCCGCAGGGCTTCGCCTGCCTCGTGCGTTCCGCACTGCAGCGCCTGCGCCGCCGACGTCCCCTCCAAGGGGACTGACACGACCGAACACCATGAGGACATTGAGGCCATGCCGCGCATCGTCAACGCGCGGGCGACGCTCCGCGCGCGATGCCCGCAATGATCAAGCAGAAGGAACCGCAATGGCAAAAACACTGAACGTGAATGGCAAGACCCACAACGTCGACATGCCGCCCGACACGCCGCTGCTCTGGGCGATCCGCGACGGCATCGGGCTGACCGGCACGAAATACGGCTGCGGCATCGCGCAGTGCGGTGCGTGCACCGTGCACATCGACGGCAACGCGGTGCGCTCGTGCAGCGTGCCGCTGTCGGCGGCGGCAGGAAAACGCATCACGACGATCGAGAACGTCGGCACCACGCGCAACGGCCGCGCGGTGCAGGCGGCGTGGGAAAGGCTCGACGTGGTGCAGTGCGGCTACTGCCAGTCGGGCCAGATCATGTCGGCCGTCGCGCTGCTGCGCGACAAGCCGGCGCCCACCGATGCCGACATCGACGCGGCGATGGCCGGCAATGTCTGCCGCTGCGCGACGTATGCGCGCATCCGCGCCGCGATCCACGAAGCGGCGAAGAACCTTGCTTGATTGCGCAGGAGCCATCATGAGCACGATCAGCACCACGAACACCCGACTCGATCGACGTGAATTCATCAAGGCCGGCGCTGCAGCGAGCGCGGGATTGACGCTCGGCTTCCATCTGCCCGGCGTCTTCGCCCGGACAGGCGGGCCAGCCAAGGCAGTGAGCAATGTTTCGGGCGCGACGTTCGCGCCGAATGCCTTCGTTCGCATCGGCACCGACGGCACCGTGACCGTAATCTCCAAGCACCTCGAGATGGGTCAAGGCGCGTTTACCGGCCTCGCGACGATTCTCGCCGAGGAACTCGATGCCGATTGGTCGCGCGTCGTCGTGCAGGGCGCGCCTGCGAACGCGAAGCTCTACAACAACTTTCATATTGGCGAATTGCAGGGCACGGGCGGCAGTTCGTCGATCTACAATTCTTATGAGCAGCTGCGCAAGGCGGGCGCGGCAGCGCGCTCTATGCTGGTGGCGGCCGCGGCACAGGAATGGAAGGTGCCGGTGGATGCGATCACGGTCGAGCGCGGCGTCGTCGCGCACGGCGATCGCAAGGTGAGCTTCGGGCAGCTCGCGCAGAAGGCGGCCGCGATGCCGGTGCCGGCCGACGTGAAATTGAAGGACCCGAAGGACTTCAAGCTGATCGGCAAGGACGTTCCGCGCAAGGACTCGAAGGCCAAGACGAACGGCAGCGCGGTCTTCACGATCGACGTGAAGCTGCCCGGCATGCTGACGGCCGTGGTCGCGCATCCGCCGCAGTACGGCGCGAAAGTGAGGTCGTTCGACGCGGCCAAGGCGAAAGCGATCAAGGGCGTGACCGACGTCGTGCAAATTCCGCAAGGCGTGGCGGTGCTCGCGAAGGATTTCTGGACGGCGAAGCGCGGGCGCGATGCGCTGTCGGTGCAATGGGACGACAGCGGCGCGATGAAGACGGGCAGCGCCGAAATCCTTGCGCAGTACAAGGAGCTCGCGACAAAGCCGGGCCTGCCGGCGCACAAGGTCGGTGACGCCGAAGGTGCCTTCGCCTCGTCGGCGAAAAAACTCGAGGCGAGCTTCGACTTTCCGTTTCTCGCGCACGCAGCGATGGAGCCGATGAACGGCGTGGTGAAGCTCGACGCGGACGGTTGCGAAATATGGAATGGCGCTCAGTTCCAGTCGAACGATCAAATCAATGTCGCCAAAGCGCTCGGCCTGAAGCCCGAGCAGGTGAAGCTCCACATGCTGTTTGCCGGCGGCAGCTTCGGCCGGCGCGCGGCCCCGCATTCGGACTATCTGGTCGAAGCCGCGCTCATCGCAAAGGCGATCAACGGCCGCGCGCCCGTCAAGCTGATATGGACGCGCGAAGACGACATGCGCGCCGACTACTTCCGCCCGATGTACCACCACGTGATGCGCGCCGGGCTCGATGCGGGCGGCAAGCTGGTGGCGTGGCAGCACCGCATCGTCGGGCAGTCGATCTTCGATGGCACGGTATTCGGCGCCTTTGCCATCAAGAACGGCATCGACGCGTCGTCGGTCGAAGGCGCCTCCAGCCTGCCCTACGACATCGTCAACATGCAGGTCGAACTGGCCTCGCCGAAGATCGGCGTGCCGGTGCAATGGTGGCGTGCGGTCGGCTCGACGCATACCGCGTTCTCGACCGAGACGTTCATTGACGAGCTGGCGGCCGCAGCCGGCAAAGACCCGGTCGAGTTTCGGCGCGAGATGCTGGCGAAACATCCGCGGTACCTCGGCGTGCTCAACCTCGCCGCTGAAAAGTCGGGCTGGGGCAAGCCGCTGCCCAAAGGCATGGCGCGCGGCATCGCGGTGCACGAGTACACTCATACCTACGTCGCTCAAGTCGCTGAGGTCGCGATGCGGCCGGACGGTGGCTTCCGCGTCGAGCGTGTGGTGTGCGCCGTCGATTGCGGCGTGGCGGTCAACCCCGACGTGATTCGCGCGCAGATGCAAGGCGGCATCGGCTTCGCGCTGTCGGCCGCGCTGCACGAAGAGATCACGCTGAAGGACGGCCGCGTCGAGCAAGGCAATTTCCACGACTACCCGATACTGCGCATCAATGAGATGCCAAAGATCGACGTGCACATCGTCGCTTCTCGCGAAAATCCGTCCGGCGTCGGCGAGCCCGGCGTGCCGCCGACGGCGCCGGCGGTCGCGAATGCGCTCTTCGCGCTGACTGGTGAACGCATCCGCTCGCTGCCGATCCGCCTGAACAAGGCGGCGAAGGCTTGATCGGCGAGCGCAGGATCACAAGGTGAGCCTGTATCAGTCCAAACACCTACCACGCCGACCCGATGAAGGATCTCGACACCCTTGTGCTGGAGCAGGCACACACTTGGCACAGCTGTGGCCTGCCGGTCGTGCTGGTCACCGTGGCGCGGACTTGGGGCTCGTCGCCCCGGCCGCCGGGCTCGCTGATGGCGATTAACGAACGAGGCGAGACGGTTGGCTCGGTATCCGGCGGCTGCATCGAGGACGACCTCATCCGGCGCATCCGTGATGGTGGAGTGCAGGCGGCCTGCAGTGCATCCAGGCCGACGGTTCAGCGCTACGGCATCACGGCCGACCAAGCTCATCGGTTCGGCCTGCCATGCGGGGGGACCGTCGAACTCGTGCTCGAGCCGGTGTCAACAGAGAGCCGGTTGCCCGAACTGTTGGCCGCGTGCCAGCTGCGGCGCAGTACCGAACGGGTGCTGGATATGCACACTGGAGCCGTGGCGCTGAACGAGGGCCGACGCGACGGCGTGCCACGCCTCGACGGCACCCACCTTACGACCTACTTCGGCCCGCAAATACGCCTGATCGTGATCGGAGCCGGCGACCTGTCTCGCTATCTCTGCGAGATGGCGCTGAGCCTGGGATTCGAGGTGATCGTGTGCGACCCGCGGGAGGAGCACCGCGCGACGTGGAACCTTGCCGGCGTGGCGGTCAGCCGCGAGATGCCGGACGACCTCATATTGTTGCTGCGGCCGGATGCGCGAACCGCCGTGGTGGCGCTGACGCACGACCCCAAGCTCGACGACCTGGCGCTGATCGACGCGCTGCACTCGAAGGCCTTCTACGTCGGCGCCATCGGCTCGCGTCGCAACAGCGAGCAGCGGCGCACGCGGCTGCGCACGCATTTCGACCTCGCCGACGAGACCCTGGATGGCTTGCACGGGCCTGCGGGCCTGTACATCGGCAGCAAGACGCCAGCAGAGATCGCGCTGTCGATCATGGCCGAAATCGTGGCCGCCAAGAATGGCGTCGCGCTGCCAGCGCCGACCGCAGTGGCGGCAGGCAAGGCGTACCAAGAAGTTCAAGAGCAGGCCGCCGCCAGCCCTGGCTGCGCCATTTGAGGCCTCGCACGAGGTGTTCGGACTTGTGCGCCGCTTGATTCCCGGGGATTGTCGGACGAGGCATTGATCTGGTGGTGCACTCACTCCGTCTACCCACATCGACGACTTGGCGATGAAAGGCCCCCGATCCCTTTTAGACGGAACTGGGGTGGTGATCATGCGTGCGTTCCGCACTGCAGCGCCTACGCCGCCAACGTCCCCAGCGAGGGGACTGACACCATCGCGCACGTGCAGGACATTGAAGCCATGCCCTCGCGGCACCCTTCAACCGGAGAAGCATTCCATGCAAACCACCGCCCCACGAAGTGAAGGCTTGTCCCCGGAGCTGACATGACCGACATGACCGACGCACTGCCAAAGCGACCCACCCTGTCCCTGAGCCAGCCCGGACGCCCGAACCCCGGCCTCACACCGATGATGCTCAATCACGCTGCGTGGGTGACCCCGGACGCCGCGGCGACGGCGGAGTTCTACACGCGGATCATGGGGATGGACCTGGTCAGCACGGTGATCGAGGACACGAGTCCGTCCACGGGCCTGAAGATTCCCTACTTCCACCTGTTCTTCCGGATGGCGGACGGTTCGACGCTGGCATTCTTCGAAGCCCCGGGCGTGCCGCCGCCCGCGAAGTCCTCGCACATCGCCTACGACGTTTTCACCCACGTCGCGTTGCAGGCCGCGGATCGCGATGAAGTCATGAGGTGGTACGAATGGCTGAAGTCCAACGGCCTGGACGTCCAGGGACCCACGGACCACAAGGGCCTGATCCTCAGCATCTACTTCACCGACCCGGCGGGCCTTCGCATGGAGATCACGACGCCGCTTGACAAGAACTGGAACCGCCACGACGCCAAGGCGAAGGCCGACCTCGAGTTGTGGGTCGAGACCAAGAACAAGGCGATAAAGGAGGGTCGCAACGTCGTGGAAGCGCTCACCGAGCTTTGCGTGCAAGTGCGAAAGCGCTACGAACACGACAGCGAGGAAATGAGGCCGCAATGAGCTCCGTGGTCATCATCGGCGCCGGTCACGCTGGGTTCCAGTGCGCGGCCGCCCTGCGCCAGCAGGCGTTCGAAGGTGATGTGACCCTGATCGGGGACGAAGGCCACCTGCCCTACCAGCGGCCGCCGCTTTCGAAAGGGTACCTGCTGGGCAATGTGCGAAAGGACGACCTGGCATTCCGTGCCGCGGACTTCTTCGACACGCATCGCATACGCCGGCTTACCGGCAGTGTCGAGGGCATCGACCGTACGGCGCAACGCGTGCACCTGCCCTCCGGCGAAACGGTTGGCTATGACCATCTCGTGCTGGCCACGGGCTCGCGTCCGCGCAGCCTGGCGCTGCCCGGGGCAGAGCTCGATCATGTGATCGCGCTACAGACCCTCGACGACGCCGACAGGCTCCGCGACGCGCTCAGGACGTCCACCCACACTGTCGTCATAGGCGCTGGGTTCATCGGGCTGGAGTTCGCATCGTCGGCCCGCAGCTTCGGCAGCGAGGTCAGCGTCGTGGATGTCGCGGACCGTCCGATGGCGCGCGTGCTGTCTCGACAGGCATCGGAGCTTTTCGCTGACTATCACCGAAGCGAGGGCACGCAGTTGCTCATGCAGACCCAGGTGGAAGCCTTCGAGAGAACCGAAGGCAGGGCCACGGCGGTGCTGACCGCGGATGGCCGCCGGCTTCCCGCCGATCTCATCGTGGTAGGCGTGGGTGCGGTGCCGAATTGCGAGTTGGCGCGGCAGTGCGGCCTGGCAGTCGACAACGGTGTCGTCGTCGATGCATCGCACGTGACCTCGGACCCGTGCATCTCGGCCATCGGCGACATTGCGCAGTTCCCGCACGCGCGCACGGGCAAGCCGATCCGGCTCGAATCGGTGCAGAACGCGACCGACCAGGCGCGCGCGGTCGCATCCCGGCTCGCGGGTCGGGTTGTCCCGCCCTACGCGGCGGTACCGTGGTTCTGGAGTGACCAGGGGGCGTTCAAGCTGCAGATCGCCGGGCTGCGCCCCGAGCACGCCGAGCATGTTCTGATCGGCGACGCCCGGAGCTTTTCCGTGCTGTGCGTTGCCGACGGGGAGCTGTGTGCCGTTGAGTCCGTCAACCGCCCCGCCGATCACATGATCGCCCGCAAGCTGTTGGGCAAGCGCACCCCGCTTACGCCGGACCAGGCCCTTCACCCCGCTTTTTTCCTGAAGACGCTTGCGAACCCCTGACGCGCCCGGGCTTCACGCTGCAGCAGGCCGCATGCTAGTCTCCCCTCCATCCTGGATTGCAGCAGTGGCGGAGTCCCCCATGGGTGAGAAGAAGACGGCCGGAGAAGGCATCGACGAGAAAAACGGTGGGGGCGTCCAGTCCGTCGATACGGCGTTGCGGGTTCTCTCCGCACTCGTCGAGATGGGCCCCCCGCTCATGTTGAAGACCGTCGCCGAGCGCGCCGAGATGCCGCCGCCCAAGGCCCATCGCTACCTGGTGAGTTTCTGCCGAGGCGGACTCGCCGAGCGCGATCCCTCCTCCGGCGGATACCGGCTGGGCCCGCTGGCCGTGCGGCTGGGACTCGCGGCGCTGCGCCATCTGCACGTGGTCAACGTGGGCGCGCAGGCGCTCGCCGAGTTGCGCTACGAGGTGGGTTACACAGCCGGCCTTGCGATCTGGGTCGCAGCGGGACCGACCTTCGTGCGCTTCGAGGAAACCAACGATGCGTTGATCGTCAGCGGCCGCCCTGGCTCGGTCATGCCGCTCCTCTCGTCGTCCACCGGCCGCGTGTTCGGGGCTTACATGCCGCGCAGCATCACCGATCCCTTCCTTCGAAAGGAACTCGCAGGAAAGCGGCATCCCGGCGCCAGCCCTTCCAGCTTGCCGCGGATCACGAAAGAAGAGATGGAGGCGCTCTTCGAGCGTGTACGCGAGCATGGCCTCGCACAGGTGCGCGGAGACCTGAACCCGGGGCTGCATGGCCTGTCTGTCCGCCCCGGTGTTCGACCATGCGGGTGCGATCGCGGGCGTGATCAGCGTGATGCGGCCGGCCGGCGTGATCGATGTGGAACTCGACGGTCCTATCGCGGGCGCGTTGCGAGCGAAGGCTCGGCAGGTCTCGCAGCGAATGGGGGCGCCGTGAAGTGATCCTGGCTAGCGGCTGAGCTCGTTCCTGACGGGCTTGGAAGATTACGAGATGCGTAATATAATTACGGCAAATGGAATCATCGGCAACGGCCCTTGGTGCGCCGGGCCCTGGCTCCCAGGAGACAAGCTATGAGCATCATGACGGTCCGCGAGAATGCCGCGCGAACCACGCCGCAGGACGCGGCACTCGCCACGCTGGTGGATGCTATCGGTGAGGACCGGTTCGGTCCCGCGCTCGCCCGCTTCCTGAATGAGCTCTGCGGGGCCGACCACTTCGCGGCTTTCCGTCTTGCCAAGGATGAACTGCGCGAAGTGGCGGCCTGCTGCGTGGAACCCGAGCGCACCGCTCGCGACCGGGTCGAAACCTACGTGAGTCAGGGCTGGTGGAAGCGGGATCCCGCGATGACCGAGGCCCAGCGCTGCCTCGGCGGCGTGCAGCCGAGCATCATCCGCGTGGACTTCAGCGACGGCGGCTATGCGGCCATGCGCTCGAATATCTACCGGGACGTGCGCGACCGCCTGCTGGTTTGCGGGCACGGGCCGAACGCAGACTTCGGCTTGAGCATCGTGCGATCCGATCCCCATGCACCCTTCGCGGGTGAGGCGATCGAGAAGGTCGCCCAATCGGCGCAGTTGTTGATGGCGATGCTGGGCAAGCATGCCGACCTGCGCCAGACGCGCCCGAATGTCGCGCAGGCAATCACCACTCTCGAGGAAATCGAGACCTGCATCGTGGCCACCAGCGCCCTGCCCCGACGCGAGGCCGAGGTCACGGCGCGCATCCTCTACGGCTTGTTGTCGGTGGGCATTGCGCTGGATCTGTCGGTCAGCGAAGAAACCGTGAAAACCTATCGCAAGCGCGCTTACCAGCGCCTGGCGATCGGCAGCGAGCGCGAGTTGCTCATCTGGTACCTCGCGCGCTGGAGCCGCTGGCGCGGGCACCGTTTCGAACTCGCCTCGTCCCGCGCGGTGCACTGATTCCCCTCCAAGGGGACTGCCAAAGGCGCGTGGGCGAGCGACAATGGAATCATGCTCCCAAGGCCGTCATGCAGCACGCCGCGCTGAAGCTGATTCTCGATGAACACCGGGCCCTCGCCTGCGTGCTCCACGCACTGCGCGAGACAGTGGCGAACTCGCGCAAGCCCGATGTCCGGCCTGACTTCGAGCACCTGCGCGCCATGCTGTTCTACATGGACGAGATCCCCGCGCGACTGCACCACGCGGCAGAAGAGCAGGCGCTTTTTCCCAAGATCCGCGAGCGTTGTCCGGCGCTGCGGCCAGTGCTCGACCGACTGGAGGCGGAACATGGGCGTGGCGAAACCACCGTGCAGGACCTCGAACACGCGTTGACGGCCTGGGAGCTCATGGGCGACGAGCGGCGCGAGGCATTCGAGCTGCCCCTGCGCGCCTTCGTGGAAGGCTATCTCGGGCACATGGAAGTCGAGGAAAACTACGTGCTGCCCGTCGCGCAGGACTACCTGTCCGAAGCGGACTGGCACGACCTGTACGCGGCATTGACTGACCAGCGCAGGGCGCAGGCCGCGCAGACGGCCGCAGGGCACCGCGCGCTGCTGCGTCGCATCCTTGGTGGGCGGCCCGCCGTCCCGCCAGAGGGGGACTGACCGGCCGGGCGATGCGGCCTAGTCTGTCCCTGTCCCCGGCTCGCAAGCCGGGCAAGGAGTCCCGATGCGGCCACTTTCCACCGAAGCATCCTCGCAGGCACAAGGTCCGATCACACCCGCCAGCGAGCGATTCGACCCGTTCGATCCCGCCTTCGTCCGCGATCCTTATCCGACGCTGAACGCACTGCGGGAGAGCGAACCCGTGTTCTTCTCGCCCGAGATCGGTTCCTGGGTGGTCACGCGCTTCGAAACCGTGAAGGCGGTGCTGCGCGACACGCAACGGTTTTCGGCCATGATCGCCTCCGATCCGCTGAAGCCCCTGTGTCCGCACGCTCGGAACATCATCGCCGAGTCCGGGTTCGACGTGCCGCCGATGCTGGTCAACAACGACCCGCCGTCGCACACGAAATACCGCGCGTTCTTCGGCGCCCCGCTGACGCGTGAGCGGCTGCAGGCGCTGAAGCCGTTCACGGAAAGCACCGTCGACACCTACATCGACCGCATGCTGGCTGGCTCGCAACCCGCCGATCTGGTGGCCGGCCTCACCTGGGATGTGCCCGCGCTGGTCCTGTTCCAGTTGCTGGGTGTGCCCGCCGAGGATGTCGCGCGCGTCAAAGAATGGGCTTCAAGCCGCGTGGTGCTGACCTGGGGCCGTCCCACCGAAGCCGAACAGGTGGAGCTCTCCACCGGGGCTGTCGTCTACTACCACTACGCGCTCGACCTCGTGCGCAAGAAGGCCGAGTCCCTTCAAGACGACTACATCAGCGACCTGCTGCGTGCGCGCAATGGCGACGACAGCAAGATGACGATGCACGAGATCGGCGCCACCGCTTTCAACCTGCTGTTCGCCGGACACGAGACGACTTCCAGCGCCGCAGCCAACATGTTCAAGGCCGTGCTGGCAGACCGCAAGCTGTGGCAGGCGATCTGCGCGGGCGAGCAGGCTCTCGCCCCCGTGATCGAGGAATCGCTCCGTATCGATCCCCCCGTCCAAGCCTGGCGCCGGCAAGCCAAGGAAGATGTCGTACTCGATGGCGTCACGATCCCGGCGGGGGGCCGCATCCTGCTGGAGTTCGCCGCGGCCAACCACGACCCCCAGCAGTTCCCGGAGCCCGACGCCTTCACTCCCGGGCGCCGCAACGTGCTGCAGCAGGTGGCGTTCGGCGCAGGGACGCACTTCTGCCTGGGTGCGCCGCTCGCACGCATCGAGCTGGAGGTCATGCTGAAACGCGTTGCCGCGCGCATGCCGAACCTGGCAATCGTGCCAGACCAGTCCTTTCCGTACACGCCCAACACATCGTTCCGCGCCCTGCGCCGGCTGATGGTGACCTGGTAAACCCAACAGCCCGCTTACACCTTCCATCCAAACCGAGGAGACATCATGCAGATCACACGCCGGCAGTTCAGCATTGGCGCCGCAGCAGCGGCCATCGCGCCAGCCTGGGCCCAGACCTTTCCTTCGAAGCCCATTACCATCGTCGTCGGCTTTGCGGCTGGCGGTGGCATCGACGTGGTGATGCGCAACCTGGCCCCGGGCCTGTCGCAGCGCCTCGGCCAGCCTGTGGTCATCGAGAATCGCCCCGGTGCCAGCGGCATGCTTGCGGCGAGCTACGTCGCCAAGGCCCCGGCGGACGGTCATACGCTGTTACCCGGCGATGGCGCAACACTCGCATTGAACGGAGCTCTGTTCTCCAAGCTGCCCTATGACCCGGTCGCGGACTTTGCTCCCATCTCGCTGATCATCCGCGCGCCCCTCCTGATCGTCGCGCATCCGCAAGCCCCCTTTTCCGACTTGCGCGGACTCATTGACTACGCCAAGCGCCAGCCCGGCGGCGTGTCGTACGCGTCGCCGGGCAACGGCACTGTCCACCAGTTGGGGATGGAACTGCTCAGGAAGCGAGCGGGGTTTCCGGTTACGCCCATCCAGTACAAGGGTGCCGGCGCCGCCATACAGGACATCCTCAGCGGACAGGTGCCGGTCGGGCCGATCGATACGATCGTCGCGCTGCCGCACGTGACCACCGGCAAGCTGAAGGCGCTGGCGGTGCTCGCACCGAGCCGCATTGCGCAACTGCCCAATGTGCCCACGGCCGCGGAGGCGGGGGTCGAAGGGGTGGAGGTCTATCCCTGGATTGGCCTTTCGGCTCCGCGGGGAACGCCCGCCAACGTTATCGCCCGCCTGAACTCCGACCTGCGCGAAGTGCTCATGAGCCCCGAGATCTCCAAGAAATTCACAGGCCTGGGCATGGAGCCGTTCGCGACGACGCCGGAGCAGTTCGACACCTTCCTCAAGCAGGAGATCGCGCGCTGGCATCCGCTGATCAAGGAATTGAACATCCGGCTCGATTGAGTTGCAACGGCAACTCGCCGCATCGAATCACCCCGACTCCCAAACGAACCTCAGACATTCATGAAGGCCTTCATTGCAACCTCTGACGGGCTCCGGCTCGTGGACAGACCCCGTCCCGCTCCAAATCCGAATGAAATCCTCGTGCGAACGCGTGCCATCGGTGTCAATCGCATCGACTTGCACTCACTCACCGCCCCGGCGGACCAGATCATCGGAATGGAATGGTCCGGCGAAGTGGTGGAAGTGGGGGCGGAGTGCCGGGGGTTCAGCGTCGGCGACCGCGTGATGGGCACCGGGCCTGCTGCGTACGCCGAGTACGTGGTCACGGACTACGGCCGGGCCGCGCCGATCCCCAAGGCCGACATCGATTGGGCAGCAGCGGCGTCGTCCATGCTCGGGCTGCAGACGATGCACGACGCCCTGGTCACGCGCGGGAGGCTGCGTCCTGGCCAAGCCGTCCTCATGCAGGGTGCTGCTTCGGTGATGGGGCTGATCGGCATGCAGATCGCCAAGGCGCTCGGCGCAGGCCTCGTTCTCGGGACGTCCGGACATGCGGAACGACGCAGCAAGCTCAGGGACTTCGGCTGCGACGTCTCCATCGACAGCAGCCAGGACGACTGGTCGCGAAAAGTACTGGATGCCACGAACGGCAACGGCGCGGACATCGTCATCGACAATGTCTCGGGCGCCGCGTTCAACCAGTGCATGGCCGCGGCCGCGCTCGAGGGGCGTCTTGTCAACGTCGGCCGCCTCGGCGGCGCGACAGCGGCATTCGACTTCAACTTGCACGCACTTCGCCGGCTCGAGTACATCGGGGTGACGTTTCGCACGCGCAGCGTGGAACAGGTGCGGACCCTCAATTCGCTGATGTTCGCAGACCTTCGCCAGATGCTGACCGAGGGCGGTCCTCGCGTGCCGATTGCCGGCCGGTTCGCTTTCGACGACGCCGTGCGGGCCCTGGAGACGTTGCGGCGCAGTGAGCACTTCGGCAAGCTGGTGCTGGAACTGTGATGGATCGCCCGCAGGCGCTGGCCCAGGCCGCGGAGATCCTTTGGGGCACATGGCAGCAGCGGGCGGTGATCGAATCCCTGCCGCAGGAATGCCGTCCCCTGACGCGTGCCGGGGCTACCGGGTGCAGTCGGCCATCGAAGCGCGCTCGTCGGGCCCCCTCTTCGGCTGGAAGGTCGCCGCGACGAGCGTCGCAGGCCAACGCCACATCCAGGTCGATGGCCCGATCGCCGGCCGCCTGCTGCGCGAGCGAGCGCATCCCTCAGGATCTCGGCTGTCGCTCGCGGGCAATCGCATGGCGGTGGCCGAACCTGAGTTCGCCTTCCGCATGGGCCGCGACATCCCCCCGAGGCAGCAGGCCTATACCGTCGACGAGGTGATGACGGCCATCGCCCATCTCCATCCGTCCATCGAAGTCCCCGACTCGCGCTACGCCTTGTTCACGTCGGCCGGCGAGGCGCAGATCATCGCCGACAACGCATGCGCGCATGAATTCGTCCTGGGCGATGCCGCCCCGCAGGCTTGGCGCAACGTCGACCTCTCGACACACCGGGTTCAGGGACGTGTGTCGGGAACGGCACGCAGCTATGCGCGCGACGGCAGTGGAGCTGCCGTCCTCGGGAGCCCGCTCGTCGAGCTGGTGTGGCTCGTCAACGAGCTGTCCTCACTGGGCATCACCTTGCAGCGCGACCAGGTGGTCGCCACCGGTGCCTGCACCGTTCCCCTGGAAGTGGAAGCCGGAGACCAGGTCATCGCCGACTTCGGTGCGCTCGGCGCGGTGTCGGTGAGCTTCAGGGAATAGAAATCTGAAACACAAGGAACGTTCGATGGCCACAAGAAAGGGTTTACGGCGCTGTGTTTCTGGCCGGCAGCGACGCTCCGCTGGTCAAGGAAGGCGACAGGAACGTGAAGCGGGTGGTGCTGCTGGAGTTCGAGTCGCTGCAACCTGCGGAGGAGTTCTACCAGTCGGAGCGCTACCAGGCCATCATTGGCTTTCGCTTCGACTCGGCCCGGCCGCACCTCTACATCTTCGAGGGTTCCGGGTCTTAGGGTGGGCGCGCGGTGCGCCCCCCTACGCGCCCCTCAAGCCTTCTTCTCGTAGCGCTTGCGGACGTCCCTGATCATCTCGATCAGCGCCTGGGGCACGTCCCTTCCCTCCGCCTTGGCCTTGACCTTGCAGTCCTCCCACAGCTTGAGGTCGGCGTAGCCCGTCTCGGTGTGGCGGTTCCACTCCTTGTCGAGCGGGGTCGTGATCTCCAGGCGCACGCCGGCCGGGTCGTGGAAGTAGATCGACAGGATCAGGCCCTTGTGGTCGGTCGGCCCGATGACATCCACGCCCTGCGACTTCAGCCACTCGTACCAGCGCAGCACCTCGGCGCGGTCCTTGGCCTGCAGCGCGATATGGTTGAAGAGGTCGTAGGCGGGATGGCTGGACTTCGCCGGGGGCGGCACGCCCGGCGCCTCGAAAAACGCCAGCGTGGAGCCGTCGCCCATGCGGAAGAAGATGTGGAAGTACGGGATCGCGTCGCCGGTGGACGGGATGCTGTCGTCCATCACCGTGCTCGCCAGTTCCATCCCCATGATGCGCGTGTAGAAGTCCGTGGTCGCCGCGGCATCGGGCGTCACCCATGCGGCGTGGTTCAGCATCATCGGCGTCAGGCCGGGATTGGGCGTCAAAGCCGCCTTCGGCTTTGCCGCAGTGACTTCGGGGGCGGTGGTTTGCATGGGATCGTTCTCCGGTTGAAGGCGGTTCAAACTTGCGGGTCAGCGATGCGCACCGCGATGCCGTCGAGCATGTCGCTCATCACGATCTGGCAGCACAGGCGGCTGTTCGCCTGGCGCGGCGCGGCCGTGTAGTCCAGCATCTGGTCTTCGGTGTCGTCCGGCGCAGGCAGCAGCGCGGCGAACGGCTCCTCCACGACCACGTGGCAGGTGGCGCAGCTCATCGCACCGCCGCAGTCGCCGGCGATGCCTTCGATACCGTGGCCGGTTGCGGCCATCATGAGGTTCTGCCCAATGGGCACTTCGACCTCATTGCGCTCGCCGCTGGAATGGATATAGGTGACGCGTGGCATGCGATCAATGTCATCTACGTGAGCGACGGTGTCAGTCCCCTCGCCGGGGACGCTGTCTTCCCCCCGCGAGGGGACAGACACCGCCCAGTGCGGATCCTAGACTGGACGCTGTACCTGCAATCCACTGACTACCTTGTCTACATCTGCCTCCACCCTTCCGCTCGCGGGCCTCAAGGTTCTCGAGATGGGCCAGCTGATTGCCGGCCCCTTCGCAGCCAAGACCCTGGCCGATTTCGGCGCCGAGGTGATCAAGGTCGAGCCTCCCGGCGCCGGCGACCCCCTTCGCAAGTGGCGCCTGCTGAAAGACGGCACCTCGGTATGGTGGCAAGTCCAATCGCGCAACAAGCGATCCGTCGCTCTCGACCTGAAGGCCCCTGACGCACAGGAGATCGTGCGCAAGCTCGCCGGCGAGGCCGACGTGCTGATCGAGAACTTCCGGCCCGGCGCACTAGAGGGCTGGGGACTCGGCCCCGACGTGCTGCTCGAGCTGAATCCGCGCCTCATCATGCTGCGTGTCAGCGGTTATGGCCAGACCGGCCCCTACCGTGACCGGCCCGGCTTCGGTGTCGTCGCCGAGGCCATGGGTGGCCTGCGCCACTTGACGGGCGAACCGGGACGCGTTCCCGTTCGCGTGGGCATCTCGCTCGGGGACACGCTGGCCGCACTGCATGGCGTGATCGGCATCCTCATCGCGTTGCAGGAGCGCCAACGTTCCGGCCGGGGCCAGGTGATCGACGTCGCGTTGTACGAGGCCGTCTTCAACTGCATGGAAAGCCTGCTGCCCGAATACAGCGCGTTCGGCGCAATCCGCGGCGCGGCTGGAAGCGCCCTGCCAGGGATCGCGCCGACCAATGCGTATCTTTGCGAGGATGGCGGCTACGCGCTCATCGCCGGCAACGGCGACAGCATCTTCAAGCGCCTGATGGCGTTGATCGACAGGCCCGACCTGTCCGCCGACCCGCAGTTGGCCGACAACGCGGGGCGCGTCGCTCGCGTCGCGGAACTCGACGCTGCCATTGGCGCGTGGACCGCGAAGCGAAGCGTGGCCGAAGTCCTCAGCGCGTTGGACGCGGCCTCGGTGCCTGCCGGCAAGATCTACACGGTGGCGGACATCGCGGCCGATCCGCACTACCAGGCGCGCGGCATGCTGGAGAGCCTGGACATGGACGACGGCAGCGAACTGGCGGTGCCGGGCATCGTCCCGAAGCTCTCGCGCACGCCCGGCAAGCACCGCCGCGCCGCGCCCGGCATCGGCCAGGACACCGACGCGGTGCTGGCGGAGATCGGTCTCACGACGCAGCAGATCGCCGAGCTGAAGCGCCGGGGCGTGGTCGCGGGAGGCAAGCCTTGAAGCGCATCTTCTTCAACGAGGTCGTCACGCGTGACGGCTTCCAGATGGAGCCGGACTTCGTGCCTACCGATGCGAAGGTGGCGCTGATCGACGAGCTCTCAGCCTGCGGCTACGCGAAGATCGAGGCGACCTCCTTCACCTCGGCCAAGGCGATCCCGATGCTCCGCGACGCCGAAGAGGTGATGGGCCGCATCCATCGCGTTCCCGGCGTCGAGTACGCCGTGCTCGTTCCCAACCTTCGAGGCGCCGAACGCGCTCTCGAGTCGCGGGCGGACGAACTGAACCTGGTGATGTCGGCATCCGAGTCGCACAACCAGGCCAACCTGCGCATGAGCCGGGCGCAGAGTTTTGCGGCGCTGTCGGAGGTGATCAAGGTCGTGGGCGGGCGCGCCGCCGTCAATGTCTCCATTTCCACGGCCTTTGGGTGTCCGATGGAGGGCAACGTGCCGGCCGAGGAAGTCATCGGTCTTTCGGAACGATTCGCCGACCTCGGCGTGCGCGGAATTACGGCATGCGACACAACCGGGATGGCACATCCAGCCCAGGTTGCAGCGATGTGCGAACAGCTTCAGCAGCGGCTGCCCGCCTCGTTGCAACTCACCCTTCACTTCCACAACACTCGGGGCATGGGGCTCGCCAACGTCCTGGCTGCGGTTCAAAGCGGCATCGTCCACTTCGACGGTTCACTCGGAGGTCTGGGCGGATGTCCCTATGCACCCGGCGCGAGCGGCAACATCGCCAGCGAGGATGCGATTCATATGTTGCAGGCGATGGGATACGAAACCGGCGTCGATCTGGAGCGGCTGCTCGCCGTCGCGCGGAAGTTGCCCGAGATCGTCGGTCACGAGGTGCCGGCGCAGGTGAGCAAGGCCGGGCCGTTGTGGCAGTTGCACCCTGTCGTCTGCCAGGCTGCCTGATCGGGACGACTGTCGTGATGCCAGGCAGCAACGGCATCCCGCGCCGCCGCTTGGAATCGATGTCGACGCTCACGAACGTGGGCGTCCTGCAGTTCACCGACTCGGTCGGGTTCCTGTCGCGCGACCTCGCCCTACACTTCGCCTCCCAAGGCGCGCTCCAGCGTCCTGCGGGGGTCTGGTAATCGGTCCCGCTTGTCGTGCGCGCGCTTGCCGGAACCACTCCGCCGTCGCCTCGTCTGTGGTGCCCTTCTCAGTGCGAGCGGGATGCTCCTGGGGGGCATGGAATTGCAATGGCTGAATTCCGCTCAGCCCGGAGCGTGCAGGGCAACGATCTCCGCGTTTCCGGGCCGCCATGCCGGGTAGTTGCGCAAGACCATGGGGTCATGCCCGGGCACGATATGCGCGTCGGAATCCGCCAGCATCCGCAGCCGGTCGTAGCCGCGCAGCATGTCGCCGACGTGGTAGACGATGGGGAACGGCGAGCGCCGCTTGAAGTTTTCCGCGTAATGCGTGGCGTCGGAGGCGAGCACCACCCAGCCCCGCTCGGTGTGCACCCGCACCACCTGCAGGCCGTCGGTGTGGCCGCCGATGCGGTGCAGCGAGATTCCGGGGCGCAGTTCGACGTCGCCTCGATGGAACGCCACGCGGCCGGCGTAGACATGGCGCACCATCTGCACCACATCTTCCACATCGTACGCGTGGCGCAGGAAGGGCTCGCACATGCAGGGGCCGGTGGCAAAGGCGACCTCCGCTTCCTGCAGGTGAAAGCGCGCGGCCGGGAACTTGTCCAGATTGCCCGCGTGGTCGTAGTGCAGATGGGTGATGATCACATCGCGCACCGCCTGCGCGTCCACGCCCAGGGTACCCAGGGCTTGCACCGGGCAGCGCAGGAATTGTCGGCCGCGCCGCTCGGCAGCGGCGGCCGTGAAGCCAGTATCGACGACGATCGTTTCGCCCTGTCCGAGGATGGCCCAGACGAAGTAATCCATGGTCGCGGGCCCCTCGTGCGGGTCCGCCGCGATGAAGTTCTCCTGCGGTTTGCGAGCCACCGTGGCGTAGCGCAGCGCGTACACCTCGTAGCGCGGCAGCTCCATCAGAAGGCACCGGCCGTGAGGCCGCCATCCACGTGCAGGATTTCGCCCGTGATGTAGGAGGATCTTTCCGACACCAGGAAGGCCACGGCCTCGGCGACATCCTCCGGCCGGCCGAGCCGGCCGAGCGGGGTGGCCTTGCGGCGCACTTCCCAGCCAGCCTCGTCCACGATCCGGTGCGCACCCGGGGTCGGTGTGGCACCGGGGGTGACGGCGTTCACGCGGATGCGGAGCGGCGCCAGCTCGATCGCGAGTTGCCGCGTGAGGGCGGCAACGCCGCCCTTGACGGCCGTGTAGACGGCGGTGCCGCGATGCCCGCGGTCGGCCACCGGCGAGGCAAACGTGACGATGGCGCCGCCACGCTCGGGGTCCATGCATTCCTCGGCGGCCTGGGCCGCCCAGAACACCGACTTCAGGCCAACGCCCATCATGCGATCGATGGTTTCGTCGCGCACGTCGGCGACCGGTTCATAGCGGATCCACATCGCGCAGGCCGCGAGGGCGTCCAGCCTGCCACCGCGCTGGCGCAGCTGCCTGGCGGCCGCGAGCACCGCGTCGCGCTGGCCGACATCGAGCGTGAAGCCGTGCGCGGAGCCACCTTCTTGCTGGATCGCCGCGGTGGTCTGGGCGACGCTCTCCGCGTCGAGATCGGCCACGCCGACAACGGCGCCCCGGCGCGCCAGCAGTTGCGCGGTGGCCTGCCCGATGCCCCGCCCGGCGCCCATGACGAGCACCACTTGTCCTTCCAGTTCCTTCACTGCACTTCCCTCATTCATTGAAGATGTTCCTGCCCGCGGGCGGGCACCACGCTCAGGCGCGTTTCCTGGCTGGCGGCCGGGCGGCGGCCGCTTCTTCGCCATTACGCGCCTGCAACACGTTCAGCGCGGCTTGCGCCGCCTTGGTGATGTGGGCCACCGAAGCCTGGCGCGCCGCCGCGCCATCGCGCTTGCGAATGGCCTTCATGATCTCGACGAGCTCGCGCTCGCTCTCGGCGGTGCGACCGGGCTGCGACAGTGACGTGGCGCGCAGCACCATCGCCCGCGCATGCAGCTGGCGCAGCACATTGCCCAGAGTCTCGTTGCCTGAGCCTTCGACCAGGCAGTCGTAGAAGCGGGTCTTGGCCGCCAGCATCGTGACCGAGTCACCGCTGCCATAGGCCTCGCGCAGCTGCGCGAAGGCGTCCTGCAGCGCCTTCATCTGGGCGTCGGTGGCGAGTTCAGCGAACAGCTGGCTCGCGAGCCCTTCGAGTTCGGCGCGCAGCTGGAACACCTCGCGCGCCTGGCGCGCGCTGATGGTGGCGACGATCGGCCCCTTGTTCGGGATGACCTCCACGAGGCCCTCGGACTCGAGCTGGCGCAGCGCCTCGCGGATCAGCGTGCGGCTCACCCCCGTGATCTCGCACAGCTCCCGCTCGACCAGGCGCTTGCCCGGCGCCAGCTGTCCCACCGCGATCGCAGCGCGGATCTTCTCCAGCACCTGCTGGCGCAGGGGAGCCGCCACGCGCACCACCCGCATCGTCGATTGTTCCATCAGTCAGCCTCCAACACCCGGGGACGGCTCAATCCGGCACCCCGCCATACATCTGCCACAGTCCGGTCACCATCACACCGGCGTCCACCGGGAGGATAACCCCGGTGATCGCGCCGGCGGCCGGAGAGAGGAGGAATTCCACGGGCGCTGCGATCTCGTCGGGCTGTACCAGCCGGCCGAGCGCGGTGGCGCGGATCATCGTTTCCGGGTTGCGTTCGCCGCGCTCGTGGCTGGCCACCACCGCCGGGGTCAGCGTGGGGCCTGGTGCGACGCAGTTCACCCGCACGCCGCGCCGCCCCCATGCCACCGCCAGATTGCGGGTCATCGCGACCACCGCCGCCTTGGCCGGACCGTAGGCCACCAGGGGGGAGCTGCCCAGGGCGGTGATGGAGGCGATCGTCACGATCGCGCCGCGACCGCGCGCCGCCATGCGCGCGCCGAAGGCGCGGCAGGTATGGAAGCTGCCTCCGATGTTCACGTCCAAGATGCGCTGCCACTCCTCCGGATCCTGCTGTTCGGGGCGGTGTGGATTTTCCAAGTGCGCCGCGCAGGCGACCAGGGCGGCACAAGGTCCGACCTCGGCCTCGATGCGCGCCGCAGTCGCCTCGACCGCATTGCGGTCCGCGATGTCCAGCTGGAAGCCGACGCCGTCGACCTGCTGTGCGACCTCGCGCGCGCGATCGCCATCGATGTCGCACAGGGCGACCTTCCAACCGGCGGCCGCCAGGCGGCGCGCACAGGCGGCGCCGATGCCGCCGCCACCGCCGGTGATCACCACAAGGTCGGACGGGTTCATAGGCACCGGTAGACGGCTTCGATGAGACGGCGCGCGCGCGGGCCGTTGTCGGGCCGCATGTGCATCTTGTTCATGGCATAGGCGAAGCCGAGCTTCGCGTCCGGGTCACCCAGTCCGATGGAACCGCCGACGCCGTGGTGGCCGAAGGAACGCCGGCCCGGCCCCATCCACACGATCGGTTCGGACGTCAGCAGGTAGCCCAGCGCCTGGTGGTAGGGGCGTTCCATCATGACTTCCACCATGTTGTGCTGCTCGGTGATGGCGCGCTCGAGCGTTGCCGGGGACATCAGCCGCACGCCGTCGAGCTCGCCGCCGCGAGCAAGCGCACCGTAGAGGCGCGCCACCGCGCGGGCGTTGCCATGGCCGCTGGCGCTGGTGATGGTCGCCTCGCGCCATTGGCTCGAATTCAGGTCCAGCGGGTCGGGCAGCTGGTCCCAGGCCCGGGACACGATCTTGGACGGGTCGCCGTTGCGCGCCGCGAAGATGGTGCCTTCCATTGCCTGGATGAACTCGGCGCAGCGCGCCTGGTCCGCGGCGGACAGCCCGAACTGGTAATCCAGCCCCAGCGGACCGGTGACTTCCTCGCGCAGGAACTTCGGCAGCGTGCGCCCATCCACCCGGCGCACGATCTCGTCGATCAAGAAGCCCTGGTTGTGGACATGGTAGCCCGCCTGGGTGCCCGGCTCCCACAGCGGCGCCTGGCGCTCCAGTGCCTTGACCATCAGCGCGTGGTCGAACATGGCCTCGGGGTGCAGCTTCTCCGTGAGGATTGGCAAGCCGGCCGTGTGGTCGAGAACGTGCCGCACCAGCACCTTGTCCTTGCCGTTCTGCGCGAATTCGGGCCAGTAGCGCGCCACCGGCGCATCGAGATCCACCTGACCACGGTCCACCAGCATGTGCAGACAGGTGGCCGACACGGCCTTGGCCACCGACATCATGCACACGATCGTGTCGCGCTCCCACGGCCGCGTCATCGTGCGGTCGCGCCAGCCGCCCCAGAGGTCGACGACCTTGCGGCCGTCGAGCACCACGCTCACGCTGGCGCCCACTTCGTCCTCGGCGGCGAAGTTCGTCGCGAACGCGTCGCGCACTGCCTCGAAGCCCGGAGCGCAATCCCCGTGGATGGGGAATTCCTGCGCGCCCTTGCGTACTTTGCTTTCCATAAGTCCGTTCTGCCTTGTCGTTGCCTGCGATGAGCGGCGATTCTTCCAGCAATGCTCCAGCCAGTCAATACG
Source organism: Ramlibacter sp. 2FC (assembly GCF_005503345.1). Taxonomy (NCBI): domain Bacteria; kingdom Pseudomonadati; phylum Pseudomonadota; class Betaproteobacteria; order Burkholderiales; family Comamonadaceae; genus Ramlibacter; species Ramlibacter sp. 2FC. Next base: position 103,225 of record NZ_SCMM01000001.1, on the reverse strand, counting down.
CCAAGCATATTGTATTACGGTACTCCGGGATGCTTGACATTCGGGATTCTTGTAATATATTCGCTCCGTCCACAACACGAGAGATGTGCCAATGAACAAGGAACGGTTCGAAAAAGGGCTGGCGGTCCGCCGCGAGGTGCTGGGTTCGGAATACGTCGACCGCTCGCTGGCAGCGGCGGATGACTTCACGCGGCCGCTGCAGGAGCTCGTGACGGAATACTGCTGGGGCGAGATCTGGACTCAGCCGGAGCTGCCGCGCCGCACGCGCAGCCTCATCAATCTCGCGATGATTAGCGCGCTGAACCGGCCCCACGAGCTCCAACTGCACGTGCGCGGCGCGCTGCGCAACGGCTGCAGCAAGGAGGAAATCCGGGCCGTGCTGCTCCAGGTGGCGATCTACTGCGGCGTGCCGGCCGCCATCGATGCCTTCCGCGTCGCCACGGCGGTGCTGAAGGAAGAGGGCGTCTGAGCATGGCAAGCCAGTTGCTGCCGGGCGCCAACATCGGCTTCATCGGCCTGGGCAACATGGGCCGCCCCATGGCCCTGCGCCTCGCCACCGCCGGCTACGCGCTGCGCCTGGTCGACGCGCGGCCGGCCGTGGCCCGGGAAGTGGCCGCCGAATGCGGCGGCATTGCGCTCGAAACGGCAGCGGAGCTCGGCCCTGGCCTCGATTCGGTGGTGCTGATGCTGCCGGATGGCAAGACCGTGCGGCGCGTGCTGATCGATGACGGGCTGGCCCAGCGGCTGCCGCGCGGCAGCGTGGTGCTCGACATGGGGTCGTGCGAACCCGGCGGCACCGCGCGGGTGGGTAAGCAGCTTGCCGCGGCCGGCATCGCCATGGTCGACGCGCCGGTCTCGGGCGGTGTGCCGCGCGCTCGCACGGGCGAACTCACGATCATGGCCGGCGGCAGCCCCGAAGCGGTCGAGCGATGCCGGCCCCTGCTGTCGGCGATGGGCAACCGCATCTATGCCGCCGGTCCTCTGGGCAGCGGGCAGGCCATGAAGTCGCTGAACAACTTCGTCTCCGCGGTAGGTCTGGTGGCCACCTGCGAGGCGGTGGTCATCGGACGCAAGTTCGGCCTGGACCCGCAGGTGATCGCGGAAGTGCTGAACGGCTCCACCGGCAAGAACAACACCACCGAGCACAAGCTTCGCCAGTTCATTCTGTCCGGCAGCTTCGCGTCGGGCTTCTCGCTCGACCTGATGGTCAAGGACCTCGGGATTGCTGCGGGCGTGGCGCACGAAGCCGGCGTCCAGACCTTGTTCGCTGATCGATGTCTGGAGATGTGGCAGGCTGCGCAACGCGAACTGGGACAGGGCCGCGACCATACGGAGATGGCGCGCTGGGTCGAGTCAGGCATGGAATCCAGAATCAACCAAGGAGACAAGCAATGAAGAGTGAGCAACGTCAAACGCCTTCGTGCATCAGCCGTCGTGAACTGCTGGCGGCCGGCGCGTTGCTGCCGCTGGCCGGAGCCGCGCGGGCGCAGGCCGGGGTGGGACGCATCGTGGTGGGCTTCGCCCCGGGCGGCGCCGCCGACGGTCTGGCACGCTTGACGGCCGACAAGCTGCGCGGCATCGCCGCACCCAACGTGATCGTCGAAAACAGGGTCGGCGCCGCCGCGCGCATCGCCATCGAGTACGTCCGCAACGCCGCTCCCGACGGCACCACCATGACGCTGGTGCCCGACGCGACCATGTTCCTCTACCCGCACGTGTACAAGTCGCTGAGCTACGACCCGGCCCGCGACTTCACGCCGGTGACGCGACTGATCAGCATGTCGCTGGTGATGTTCGTCGGTCCCGCCGTTCCTTCCAGCGTCAAGACGGTGAAAGATTACATCGAGTGGGTGAAGACGAACCCGAAGAACCTCGTGTACGGCACCCCGGCTGCGGGCGCGACCCCCCACTTCACGGGCGCGATGTTCGCGCGCGCAGCGGGCCTGGACATGCAGCCGGTGCACTACAAGGGCGGCGCCCCGGCCATCCAGGACCTCGTCGCCGGCCAGGTACCGGTGGTGTTCGGCTCCACGTCCGACGGACTGGCCATGGTGCAGGCCGGCAAGGCGCGCGCCCTGGCGGTCTCCGCCGCCAGGCGCACGGCCATGCTGCCCGACGTGCCGACATTCCAGGAACTGGGGTACCGCGACATCGTTGTCGAAGACGGGCTCGGCGTCTATGTGCCTTCGAAGACTCCCGCCGAGACGGTGGCGAAATTGGACGCGGGGATGCAGGCCGCGCTCAAGACCAAGGACCTGCAGGGGCCCATCCGCGATTGGGGCTTCGACGTTTCCGGCGAGGCGCCCGCCGAGTTCTCGGCTCGCCTGACGCGCGAGCGCACCCGCTGGGCGGGGGTCGTGAAGTCCACTGGCTTCACGGCCATGGAGTGAACGGCACGGCTGGCGCTTTGCTGGCGCGAGGCAGCCGCGCACTCTCTTCTCGGCGGCCGCCGCCTGAGCACGATAGGTCGCCTCACGAAGCCCCTGCGCCATCTTGTGCGGGAAATGGCGCCCACGCTGCTCGCAATCGAGCAGCTTCAACGACGCCGGCATCGCCGCGCTGGCCATGCTGCAGGAGCGCGGCGTGGCCGGCGGCACGGTGTCGCACACCGGCGCCCGCATCGGCGATGCGCAGGACACCTGGGACCATGGCGTGGTGTGAACATGAATGAAGGAGCCCGCGCCCTGGGCGCGCGGCCCCCGGGCAGCGCCTGAGCGACGTCCTGCTGCAGCTGGTGCGCGGCAGAACGCCGGACGGAGAACCCCTGACAAGAGCATCCCCCACGGGACTAGAAAAGCCAGGGTTCCGTCTGCCTGCGCCGGCTCTCGAAGTCGCGGATACGGTCGGCGCGCTGCAAAGTGATGGCTATGTCGTCCAGCCCTTCCATCAGTCGCTTTTTCCGGGCTGGATCGATACTGAAGACCATCTCATCGCGGCCATCCGGCAGTACGACCTGACGCTGCAGGTCCACCGTGGCCCCGAACCCTGGCCCGCGAGAAACGTCGGCAAAGAGCGCATCGACGTCTTGCGCAGGCAGCACGATGGGTAGAAGGCCATTCTTCAGGCAATTGCCGTGGAAGATGTCCGCGAAACTCGGCGCGATCAGCGCCCGGATGCCGAAGTCGCGTAGCGCCCAGACCGCATGCTCCCGGCTTGACCCGCAACCGAAATTCTCGCGCGCCAGCAAAATTTGCGCGCCCGCGTACCGAGGTTGATTCAGCGGAAAGTCGGGGTTGGGCTCGCGCAGGGAGGCTTCCTTGCCGGGTTCGCCCCGGTCGAAGTAGCGCCACTCGTCGAACAGGTTCGCGCCGAATCCCGTGCGCCGGATGGATTTCATGAATTGCTTGGGCAGTATGGCGTCGGTGTCCACGTTGGGGCGGTCGACCGGAACCAGCAGCGAGCGCAGGGTTGTGAAAGCTTCCATTACCGCACTTCCCTGTTGTTCGGCGCACTCAAGCGTCCGGCGATCGCCGCCTCTGCAGCGCTGGCGGGACTGACCAAGTGCGTTCTGCCGCCCGCGCCTTGCCGGCCCTCGAAGTTGCGGTTCGATGTGGATGCGCAGCGCTCGCCGGGCGCGAGCCGGTCCTCGTTCATGCCCAGGCACATCGAGCATCCCGGCTCACGCCATTCGAAGCCGGCCTCGATGAAGAGGCGGTCCAGACCCTCGGCTTCCGCCTGGTCCTTCACCAGGCCCGACCCGGGAACCACCAGCGCCTGCTTTACGCTCGCCGCGACGGACCTGCCGCGCAGCACCGACGCGGCGGCCCGCAGATCCTCGATGCGTGCGTTCGTGCAGGACCCGATGAACACCTTGTCGATCTGCAACTCGCTGAGCGGCTGGCCAGGCTCCAAGCCCATGTAGGCCAAGGCGCGTTCCATGCCGTTTCGCCGGACCGCGTCGGCTTCCCGTGCAGGATCGGGCACGCATCCCCCGAGGGGCACGACCATCTCCGGTGAGGTGCCCCATGTGGCCATCGGCACGAGTTGTGTGGCATCGATGGCCACCGTCTGATCGAAGGTGGCGCCCGTGTCGGTGACGAGCGTCCGCCAGTCCGCCACTGCGGCGTCCCAAAGGTCACCGACGGGGGCATACGGCCGGCCCCGGACGTAGTCGATGGTCTTGTCGTCAACGGCGACAAGTCCCACCCGGGCCCCGGCTTCGATGGCCATGTTGCACAGTGTCATCCTTCCCTCCATGGAGAGGGCCTCGATGGTGCTACCGGCAAACTCGATGGCATGGCCCGTCGCGCCGCCGGTGCCGACCAGCCCGATGAAGTGCAGGACGAGGTCCTTGGCCGTGACGCCGCTCGGCAGGACGCCGTTCACTTGAACGAGCATGCGCTTCATCGGCCGCATTGCCAGACATTGCGTCGCCAGGACGTGCTCCACATCAGAGGTGCCGACGCCGAAGGCGAGTGCGGCGAAGGCGCCGTGGGTGCTGGTGTGCGAATCTCCGGCCACCACGGTCATCCCCGGGAGCGTGGCGCCCTGTTCCGGCCCCACCACATGGATGATGCCGTGGCGTTGGTCGTTGAGGCCAAACTCGGTGATTCGGAAGTCCCGGCAGTTGATGCTCAGTTGGCGCACTTGCATGCGCGACAGCGAGTCGGGAATGCTGTCGATGCTCGCGCGCTCGGCACGGATCGTGGGCACGTTGTGATCGGCCGCGGCGATCACACTGGCCGCGCGCCACGGTTTGCGGCCCGCCAGGCGCAAGCCTTCGAACGCCTGCGGGCTTGTCACTTCGTACACGAGATGGCGGTCGACATACAGCAGCGCCTCGCCGTCGGGCGTCTGATCAACCAGGTGCCGGTTCCATAGTTTTTCGAAGAGGGTGAGCGGTGGGGATGAAACAGTTCGCATGATTGAATAAGACCGCAGTGCGGCCACTCCACAATGGCGCGCCCGCAAGTGCAAGGCTGCGCCGAAGCCTGCACTCGCATTGTTCTCGCCGAACCAGCGGTTGAGAGTCCCCTTTTGCGGGGACCGGCGCTGCACTCTGGCCGCTCGTGGGCGATGGCTACGACGCCAAATGCCTAGATGTCAAGGATGAGGACATCGCTCTTGGATCTGGAGCAGCACGGCGTGAACACCTGGTTGCCTGCATGCTCCTCGTCCGTGAGGATGGCGTCCCTGTGTTCCGGAATGCCCCCGAGCACCTTGGTCAGGCAAGTGCCGCAGAAGCCGTCGCTGCAGGACCGGGGGATGTCGATGCCATGGCTTTCGAGCACATCGAGCGCAGACACGCCTGGGGGAACTTCCAGCAGCTGACCCGTGCTCCTGACCTCGACCAGGAACGAGCGGTCCTCCCCGTGCGCCACCGGCTGCGCCGAGAATCGCTCTGCGACCAGGTTGACGCGGCTCCATTTTGCCTCGGAGGCCGCGGCTTCCACGTCGGAAACGAACTTGCCGGAGCCGCAGACATAGGCAATGCGATCGTCCCTGGCACTCCCAAGCATGTCGCGCAGGGGCACGCGCTCCTCGCGCGGCCGGCCGGCGTCGTGCCAAGTCACGGACGCGGACCAGGGGCGCTCCCGCAGCATCCGCTCGAACGGCCTGGGGCTCACCGCACGCGAACAGATGTGGAAGTCGAAGGTCCAGCCGCGCCGGTGCAGCTCCTCAGCCATTGCCATCAGCGGCGTGACGCCGATGCCGCCCGCCATCAAGACGGCGGAATGCGGCCTGTCGGACAGGCCGAAGAGGTTCCTCGGACCGCGCGTCATCACCGCCGCGCCAGCCGCGATCCCATCGCAGATTTCCCGTGAACCGCCTCGTCCCGCCTCGACTCTTTGCACCGCGATCCGGTACATGCCTGCGTTGGCCGGGGCGTTGTACAGCGAGTACTGCCGAATCTTGTCGCCGACCCGCAGCTCGATGTGTGCCCCGGCCGTGAACGGCGGCAGAGCGCCTCCATCGGCCCGCACCAGGTCCAGGCAGGTCACGTCCGCGCCTTCCACGTGGCGGGAGATCACCCTGGCCTGAAACCATGCATTCTGTGGCTGTCCCATCGCCGTCTCCTCACCAGGTCACGAGCAGCTTTGTCAGCGCATGCGCGACGGTGTTGGGAACGTAATCCAGTTGCTGACCCTCCACGACGCGCATCCCCGGCAACCTGCCCGCGACGAGCTCCAGCATCACCGTCAACTCCAGCCGGGCCAGGGGCGCACCTGCGCAGTGGTGGATGCCCATCCCGAAGCTCAAGTGCTGGGCGACGTTCTGGCGGCCCGGCCTGAATTCGTCGGGTTGCTCGAACACCTCCGGGTCGCGGTTGGCGGCGCCCAGCATCATCAGCACGCGGTCGCCGGCAGCCAGCTGCTGGCCGAGCACCTCCACGGGCTCCTTGACCAAACGCCGCCACCCGATGATCGGGGGCGAGTAACGCAGCGACTCCTCGACGACGGCGTCGAGTTTCTGCGCGCCGGCAACGATCGACTCCCACATGGGGCGATTGCGCAGCAAGTTGTTGAACATGCCGACTGCGGCCGTCGACGTGGTTTCATGCCCCGCGAACAGCAGGTTGAAGACCGTGCCTGTGATCTCCTTCAAGGTCATGTTCGCGTCATCCCCGGCACGCTGCGCCAGAAGGTCGCTGATGATGTCTTCTTCTGGGCTGCCCTGCTTGCGGCGGACCAGCTGTTCCGCGTAGGCATAGAAGTCGACGCTGTCCTTCGCCATCCTGACCTGGTCCTCCTCACTGGGCTTTCCCCACTGCAGCACCACCCGGCTGTCGGCCCAACGCTTGACGGTGGGCACGTCTTCCTGCGGAACGCCGAGCGCACGGAACAGCACCAGCATCGGGGTTTCGAAAGTCAATGCGGCTACGAGGTCCACCGGCCGTTCAGCGGCCAGCATGGCATCGATTTTGCCGTTGACTGTCTGCCGCACGAAGGGCTCAAGCTTCAGCATGCGGGCACGCTGCAGGGGTTCGGAGAAGAACTTCCGGTACCGCGCATGGGATGGCGGGTCATTGTTGACCAGCATCGGCGGCACATCGAAGTTCGAATCGCTGATGATGGACTTGGCATGCGGGCACAGCGGGACCAGCGGGTCCGACACGATGCGCGAGGAAAAGTGGACTGTGTCCCTGAGGATCGCCTTGATGGTGTCGTGGCGGGTGACGACCCAGCTGCCCAGCTCCGGCGCGAAGAAGATCGGCTCGGTGCCTCGGATGTCTGCCAACACCTGGTGCGGATTGGCCTGGTAGGTGGTGGAGAAAGGATCGAACAAGCCACTCGCGCGGCTGATAGGGCCCGATCTGTGCGCGGAAGCTTCTTGGGACAGGGGACGCATCTTGATGACTCCTAAATATGTTGCCGACACATGAGCTTCAGGCCCAGTTGCTGGACCAGTGCGCGCCACCTGAGCGAAGTCGCCATGGCGTGTTTCCGAAACGACCCAACATCGGGTCTGCGCTGGTTCGATTATCGTAAGTCGATTACGCAAAGCGTAAGCACAGGGAAAACCCGAAGACGAACGAACCCCCGCCCCGAAGCGCTGCAGTCAGCTCCAGCAGGAGGTAGCGAAGGAGAAGAGTGGAAATGCGACCGCCAGCTTGCCGGACGCAAGCGGGGATCAGGAGGCGCCTGCGCCGTATCCCAGGCGTTGGCTGGCGCGTGCGCCCGCCGCCTTCAGGGCACGGGCGTTGGGTCCATCGACTGAAACATCAAAGGAGCCCGAAACCCCAAGCGCCCCGATGACGGCGACAGCGCGGCCTGCAACGTCCAGCACCGGCACTGCGAAGCCGCTGATCCCGGCCAACAGGGTTCCGTCAACAGCGGCAATGCCGCGATCGCGCACATCCTCGATGAGCTTCCGTGCGGCGGCGGCAGAGCGGACTTGCTTGCGCTGCTCCGGCGATGGCGATCTCAGTTCCTCCTCGATCAGCGCATCCAGTCGCTTTGACGGTGCAAACGCCGCGAAGATCCGCCCTGTCGCGGACCACAGGACAGGCAGAACAGAGCCCACCCGGACGTTGACCGTGACGGGCTGGCCAGGGTCGTCCCAGCGCACGATCAGCGGACCGTTCTCTCCCAAGAGCGCGACAAAGCAGGTGACGTTAAGCGCTTCCAGCAGCGCCGGCAGCTCTGCCGCCGCGGCCCGCACGGGTTCGGCCTGGCGCTGTGCGACAAGGCCGATGAAGATGCTTTCAGGCCCGAGCACATACCGCGATGAATCGGCGTCCTGATAGACGAACCCGGTTTCCACCAGACTCGCCAGGTAGCGGTGAACCTTCGCGGGATTCTCCTGTAACTGCGCGGCCAGCGCCGTGATGGAGGCCGCGCCGCCCATGGTGGCCAGCTTGCGCAGCACGGCGAGGCCCATCTCAGCGGACTGAACTTTCTGCCGGCGCCCGGCTGCTACGACTGGATTGGAACTCAAGGTGTCAGGTCCGTATCTCGAAGCCGCGGAGGCGTGCACGCCGGCCGCAGTCAACGTGCAGATGATAGTCCCTGAATTGCGCGGAGGGAGCACCAGCGTCCTCGAGCGACATGACGGTCATTGGCCCCGGGAAAACTGCTGCAATCCTTCAAGGTCCACAATATCGATCGCGCCGTACCGGATGCGCAGGAACCCGGACTTCTCCAGCTTGTGCAGTTCCCGGTTCACGTTCTGCCTCGACAGGCCGCATAGGCGAGCGATCTCTTCCTGTGAGATCACGAGCTGCCGGTCTGTTGCCGGATAGAGCTGCGGGTTGAACAGCTCCGACAGGCAGTACGCCACCCGCGCCGTCACGTCGTGGAGCCGGAAGCTCTCGACCAGCGCAACGTAGTGGCCCAGGCGAGCATTGAGCTGATCGATTACCCAGCGGCTGAAGGCGCGGCTTTCGTCGATCAGCCAGAGGAAGGTGTCGCGCGGCATGAACGCGACCTGGCTGTCGCGGATGGCGACCACCGCATACGGGCGCGGCTCGCCCTTCAGCGCGGCACCTTCGCCGAACCAGGCCTCGCTGGGCACGCCCGCGAACGTCGTGCCACGGCCATCCGCAGAGATGGTGTCGACTTTCAACCTAAAAACCGCAGTTACCCCTGCGCCGCAAGGGCGGGTGGCGGTGCTGGGAGGGGGAAATGGCCGACGATGCGCTGGCAGATGTAGGCCAGCAGCGCTTGCCAGCGGTCGAGCTTGGGCAACTGCTCCGCAGCTGTTTTGACGTGCTGGATGGCCGCATGGACGTTGGCGATCATCGACTTGATCAGGCCCACCTCGGCATGCATTGGCGTGAGGTACAGCGTGGTCTGCCCGCCATGACTGGCGGTGCGGCCGACAGCCGCCAGCAGCAGCGGCCGGCTCGTCAGCGCCTCGCGCCGCGCCTGCGGGTTGGCCGCGCGCACGTACCAGCTCCACCAGTTGTAGACCAGCGCCACCGCCCGCGCGGTGATCTGGCTGCGGTGCATGTCCTGGGTCGTGAAGCCGCCCCAGCCCCATTGGTTCTTGAGCTCGTCGAAGCCGTTCTCGCAATCGCAGCGGTCTCGGTAGAGCTGGCCGATGGCCGTGAGCTCGTAGGGGGCGTTGGTCACCAGCACCGTGTATTCCCAGACCTGCGCCTTGTCCTGCACTTCGTCGTACGGCAGCGCCAGCACGAGCTGATCGTCGTGCGGCTTGCCCTTGTCGGCCGTCAGCACGAAATCGTGCTTGATGCGCCGGCGCAGCACGACCAGATCTACGAATCGGGCGGCCTCAGCGCAGGGATGGTCGAGTGCTTCGTGCTCTACCTGGCCGGACATTACCGGCCACCGCATGAAGTGCTCTTCGGGAACGACAAGGACATCACCGCAGAGTACGAACGCGCGTTCGTCGGAATGACCGAGGTGGACTGCTCGCTGCAGACGCTGCTGGAGGCGCGTGTCCGGCTGCGACAGGTCCGGCCATCCGCTTACCCCGAACGATCAAAACGGCGGCCTCGCTGACCGCGAATGCCAGCCAGCCGAGGCCGCCATGGTGCTCAAGCTTGAACGGCGGCCTTCTGGCCGACGAGCTTGCCCTTGTCCCACGGCTCGTGCGTTGAACGGGTAGAAGCGTCCATGATCAGCTCCTCATGGGAGTGGAGTGGAGGGGTGATCACAGCCTGGCGCTTGCGTACTACTAACGCTTGACGTTAATAATGCAGTGCGTTAATATTAACGGTGTGACGATCAAAAGCTTTCGCACCATGGACACGAAGGCGCTGTTCGAAGGCCGTCGCGTCAAACGGTGGATCAACATTGAGCGTGCCGCGCTGCGCAAGCTGGAACAGCTGGAGATCTCCAGCCGGCTCGATGACCTGCGCGTGCCGCCCGGCAATCGGCTGGAGGCGCTGGCTGGCGACCGTGCAGGGCAGCACAGCATCCGCATCAACGATCAGTGGCGCGTGTGCTTCGTGTGGCGCGATGGCGCTGCGCACGACGTCGAAATCGTCGACTATCACTGAAAGGAGTTCGCCATGGGCAAGCGTCAAGTCGCTCCGGTGACGCCGGGCGAAATGCTGGAAGAGGAGTTTCTCAAGCCGCTGGGTCTGACGAAGTACCGGCTGGCCAAGGAGATCGGTGTGCCGCCGCAGCGCATCGGCGACATCGTGGCCGGCAAGCGGGCGATCACGGCCGACACCGACCTGCGTCTGTGCCGTTTCTTCGGCCTGAGCGACGGCTGGTGGCTCGCGCTGCAAACCCGGCATGACATCGAGGTCGCGCGCGACGCGATGGCTGCCGAGCTCCGACGCATCCATCGATTCGAGCCTCAGCCCGCCTGACTTCTCTGGTCCCCCGGGCGCTCGGCTCAGCGGGCTGGGCGCCGAATGACCGGTGTTGGCGCACAACTGGTGCGTGCCTTGGACAGGTCCGACCGGCCAGGAAGCAACGGACGACGCTGCGGCGAAGAACGGACCGTCGAAGGGCGAGATGTGCCCGTTGCAGCCCTTGGACATAGGCGTGCGAGCGGCAGGTTAGCAAGCGGGAGCAGACCTTCAGCGGTTCACCGCATACGGCAGGTTCCGAGCCGAAAGCAGCCGTAGGCCTCGTGTATCCACACGTTCAAGTCCACAGGACTTCGATCCAAACTCACGTGCAGAGGTCTTGACGTAGGGATAGTATGCGCGTCAGCCTAGGAGATTCAGCTCTTTGACCATGAGTTCACGCATGACGAACTTCTGCACTTTACCAGTGATCGTCATCGGCATTTCGGTGACGAACCGGACATAGCGGGGTATCTTGTAGTGAGCGATCTGGTTACGGCAGAAGGCACGGATGTCTTCCTCGGTCGCTTGTTCACCGGGTTTAAGTACGATCCACGCGCAGATTTCCTCACCGTACTTCTTATCAGGTACCCCAAATACTTGTACAGACTGCACCTTCGAGTGACGGAAAAGAAACTCCTCTATTTCGCGTGGATAAATGTTCTCTCCCCCGCGGATCAGCATGTCTTTCACGCGACCGACAATGTTGCAGTAGCCCTCGGCGTCGATCGTCGCAAGATCGCCAGTGCGCATCCAGCCATCGACAATCGCTTCGCGCGTGCGCACCTCGTCTCCCCAGTAACCCTTCATGACCGAGTAACCGCGCACCCACAGTTCGCCGGTCTGGCCGACCGCCACTATGTTGTTCTGGGCATCGACGACTTTTGCGTCCAGATGCGGCTGGATGCGTCCGACCGTCGAGACGCGACGGTCCAGTGGATCGCTCGTCGAGCTTTGAAAGGAGACAGGGCTAGTCTCGGTCATGCCATATGCGATCGTGACCTCGCGCATGTTCATTTGCGAGACAACGCGTTTCATGGTTTCGATAGGACAGGGGGCTCCGGCCATGATGCCAGTACGTAGCGTCGACAAGTCGAACTCTCCAAATCTTGGATGGTCGAGTTCGGCGATAAACATCGTCGGCACCCCATGAAGCGCCGTGCACTTTTCCTCGGACACCGCTGCCAGCGTAGCCGCAGGGTCGAATACCTCCCCTGGGAACACCATCGTCGCGCCGACCGACACGCAGGCGAGCACCGATAGGACCATGCCGAAGCAATGGTAGAGCGGCACTGGGATCGCCAGGGAGTCGTATTCGGAGAATCGCATCGCCTGCGCGACGAACCGCGCGTTGTTGACGACGTTATGGTGGGTCAGCGTTGCGCCCTTCGGGTTCCCCGTCGTACCGCTCGTGAACTGGATGTTGATGGCGTCGTGGCAGCCTAGCGAGGAACTGATGGCATCCAGCCCCATTCGATCAAGGGCTGCCACGCCGTGAGCCAATACCTCGTCGTAGCCGAACATGCCCTGCGTGCGCTCTTCACCCATGCGGATCACTAACTTCAGCGTAGGTAGCCGCTTCGCATTCAGGTGCCCTGGTTCACACGTCGCGAGCTCCGGAGCCAGTGACTGCAACATCTCCAGATACTTTGACGTGCGCAGCTGCTCGGCGGAAACAAGGGCGACGCAGCTCGACGCATTGAGCGCGTACTCCAACTCGTGAACCCGGTATGCCGGATTGATGTTGACCAGGATCACACCGATGCGTGCGGTCGCGAACTGCGTGACAAGCCACTCAACGCGATTGGGGGACCAAATGCCCAGGCGGTCACCTCGCTGCAGGCCGAGCGCGGCAAGGCCGGCGGCGAACCGATCTACTTCATCACTGAACTGCAGCCAAGTCCATCGCACACCCTGTTCCAGGAAGACCACGGCTGGCCGGCTCGCAAAGCGCGACACTGCATCGCTAAGAAGCGCGGGTATGGTAGCGTTCGAGAGCGGCACGTCGTTGACGCCCTGCACATGCGACATACCGCCTTGCGGCGCGATGCCCAGGGGGAGTGAATTTTCCTGTGCCATTGCTTTTCTCCGAAGAGGGGTTTACGACTCAAGCACTCCTTGCCCCGAAGGGCCAGGGGGCTTCGCGTTGCTTACTGGACGCCGCTTGCCGTGTCGTCCATTCCGCGGTACTTGCGATCGAACTCCCCGACCCAGTCGAACCCCATCAGCGCGCTCATCTTCTTGAAGTCGTACAGGGGAACGGTCAGTGCAGCGCTTGAGCCGTTCGCCTTCAATCCGGCGAAGGCCTGCTCGCAGGCAGCCGCAGCGGCAAGAAACCCCAATGCAGGATAGATCGCGATGCGGTAACCGATCGCCTGCAGCGTGGGGCGATCGAGAAGCGGCGTTCGTCCGCCCTCGACCATGTTGGCCAGGAGCGGCACGCCGCGGAAAGCAGCGCCGATCCGTTCCATCTCTTCGACGGTTTCCGGTGATTCGATGAACAGCACATCGGCCCCAGCCTTCAGGTAAGCCTCGCCCCGGCGCAGTGCGTCATCCAGGCCGTTCGTCGTACGCGCGTCGGTGCGCGCGACGATGAGGAAGTTCGGATCAGTGCGGCTATCGGCGGCGACACGAAGCTTCGCAACCATGTCTTCGCTTGAAATGACGCGCCGGCCCAGCATGTGCCCGCACTTCTTGGGGAACTCCTGGTCTTCGATCTGGATGCCGCATGCGCCAGCGGCCTCGTAGCCGCGCACCGCATGCTGCACATTGAGGAGCCCGCCGTATCCCGTATCCCCGTCCGCGATGAACGGTGTCTCCGTCACCTGCGCAAACTGTGCGACGCGGTTCACCATGTCGCTGTATGTCGCCAATCCGGCGTCGGGGAGCCCAAGGTAGGAGGCGACGACGCCGTATCCCGTCATGTACAGGCAGTCGAAGCCGAGCCGATCGGCAATCCTTGCCGAGATCATCTCGAATATGCCAGGTGCTAACAGCAGGTCGTTCTGGCGCAGGCGATCGGCTAGCCGCGCTCTCTTCTGTTGAAATATGGACATCGATTCTCCTAATGCGAAGCGAACGAGAGGGGGACCTGTCCAAGGCCCGTGCAATTGAAATCCGGTGATCTTCGCCGCTCCGGCGCACCTGTTATTCGGCGGTGATGCCGCTGCGTTTCGCTACCAGCATCCACTTCTTGAGTTCCGAAGCCAGGAAGCCACGGAACTCGTTGGGCGGCGTCACGATCATGTTTGCGCCCTGGCTCTCGATCTGCTTCATCACGGCCGGGTCTGCCGCGACCTTTTTCAGGTCCTGGTTGATCTGCTCGACGATTGCCGCCGACACGCCGGCAGGGCCGAAGAGTCCGTACCAATTGAGCGATTCGACGCCGTCGAGCCCGGCTTCCTTGAACGTCATCGCATCGGGGAACAAAGCCATGCGCTTGGTGTCTGCCACGCCTAGGACGCGCAAAGCACCCGAACGCACATGGGGCAGTGCGCTGACCACGCTCGTCACGCCCATTGGCAGATGGCCGCCGATGATGTCGACGATCATCGGCGCGCCGCCCTTGTATGGCACGCCCACGGTCTGCAGCTTGCCTGCCTGCTTGATCATCTCGCCCGTCAGGCGCGTCTGGCCTTCCGAGTAGCCGACGCCCAATTGCTCCTTGCGGGCAGCCGCGAGCACGTCCGGCAATGTCTTGTACGGTCCGTTGGCCTGTACGACCAGCACCGACGGCGAACTCGCGATGTTGGTGATGGGCGTGAAAGCCTTGTCCGTGTCGTAGGGCAGGTTCTTCATCAGCACCGGGTTGACCGCATGCGATCCGACGACAAGAAGCAGCGTATGGCCATCCGCGGGCGAACGCGCGACAAAGTTGGAGCCGATCGCGCCGTTGGCCCCTGTGCGGTTGTCCACCACCACCGATTGACCCCAAAGATCGGACAATCGTTGCGCTATCAATCGGCCGACGACGTCAGTGCCACCGCCGGCAGAGTAGGGTACGACGAGTGTGACCGTCTTGGTTGGAAATTTGTTGGCCGGCGTTTGCGCCAAGGCCAACCCGCTCGTAACCGACCCAATTGCGATCACCGAAGCCACGGTGGCCAAGGCTTTGCGTCGCGTCGTCTGGATCGTCAAGAACGAGGCTTTTCCTTTTTCTGTCATCTTTGTCTCCGAATGGTTGGTTGGCGGAAGTGAGCTGACGCCACCTTGACGCCCCTCGTATTGCCAGAACCGACTTTAGGCGTGCTTTAATTTGTTATAAAGCACTATTTCGGCACCTGTAACGTGCTCCATCGGCATGGCACACGACATTGACATCGTTACTTTGCGGCTCTTTATCGCGGTCTGCGAGGAGGGCAATATCGCTCGCGCGGCCGATCGTGAGGCCATCGTCGCGTCAGCTGTAAGTCGACGCATTGCTGCGGTCGAAGACGACATTGGGACGCCTCTCTTGGTTAGAGGTCGCCGAGGCATCAAGCCGACTGCTGCAGGCCAGACCATGCTGAGGCAGGCGCGCGAAGTGCTTCGGGCCATGGACCGTTTGCGCTCCGATTTGAGCGACTTTGGCAGCGGGGTGCACAGTCATGTTCGTGTGGTCGCTGCTCCTGCTGTACTTGCTGGGAACCTTGCAGAAGACCTGGGCACTTTTCTTGACGCATCCCCAGGGTTTGGTTTGTCGGTGGATGAAAGGAGCAGTCCGCAAGTGGTGCGGGTAGTACGCGAAGGCGCCGCCGAAGTCGGCATCCTGTGGGGTTCCACTGACTTGAGTGACTTCTTGGTAGAGCCATACCGACGTGATCACCTGTGCCTCGCCGTGCCTCCTGAGCACACATTGGCAACAAGGGGCTCGGTTCGATTCGAAGAAGTGATAGACCAAATAAGTATCGTCGTCGCCCCCGGGGGAACGCTGGACACAATGCTCAGGCGTGAAGCGGCCAGACTCTCGCGAACGTTGTCCTACCGCATTGAGGTTTCCAGCCTTGACGCAGCGATCCGTTTTGTATCCGCCCGACTGGGTGCGGCAGTGCTGCCCCTGGAGGGAGTTGTGGGGCACGCCAAGGCAGGCTCCCTAGTGTTTGTGCCGTTGTCTGACGAATGGGCCCATAGGCAGTACGTCATCATCACCCGAATGGACCTCGGACAATCCACCGCGATTCGGCAGTTGGTTGAGCATTTGAGAAGTCGCGCCTCTGCACCCTGAATCGGCCATTGTCGTGGTCAATGCGCAGCGGAGAGGAGCAGTGGCCAAGCGGGTGGACATGGAGCGTCGATCGGGACGGGCAACAAGGTGTCGTGCGTGGTACGCGCCCATACAAAGGCCGAAAGTTGTCGACTGGATGTCGCGCGTTGAGTGACTGCAAACAGCCTTGAACTGCCGCTGGGCTGGCTCACTCGAAGGGCCGGTGACGGCCGTTCCCGCGTATAGACGAACAGCCGGTCTTCTTGACAGAGAACGGCGGCACCGGGTGGAAACGCTTGGTCGCGGAACGTCATGATCGATCACATCCGTGGTGCCAGTTGCGTCAATTCACCCCTCGAGTTGCGCTGCAGCCTGCCGCTTGCCCATCTTGAGGACCGTGGCGATTTTCTCCAACTGCGCGGCGCGCGGCTGGACCTTGCCCGATTCCCACTTGTAGACGGAGAGCGCGGAGGCGCCGAGCAGCTTGGCCATCTGCGCCTGCGAGACGCCCAGATGGGCGCGGTGCGTGGCGAGTTTGTCGGCGCTGAACCTCATGGGGCGCGAGGATGGCGCGGCCTCCCGAGGCTCGGCCGACGCCGCGGCCGTCTTCACGGCGCGCTGCGCCTGCCTGAGCAGCGAGGCGAGCGATTGCAGCTCGCGCTTGAGCGACGCGATCTCGGAGCGATGCGCGGTGGTCGCTTTCCTGAGTGCAAGGATCTCATCCTTCATCTCTTTGCGCGCGACGCGGGCGATTTCTTGTTTGAGGGCGTTGGCAAATGAACTCATTCGGCGCATCCTACTATCAGATGCTGACAGGCGGCAATTCCGGCCCATGCAAGCGCGTCTTCGACTGCAGCGGCGATGCGCCCCATGGCCCTGGCGCGGTTCGATCAAGCGAAGGGCGATCCGGATGTAGCAAAATCTGCGGCTGCAATTTTGCAGGCCCATACTGAAAGCCATGAACAAGTCCGAACTGATCGAAGCCCTGGTCGCCAAGACCGATATGTCCAAGGCCGCCGCCGGCCGCGCGCTGGACGCGCTGCTGGAGACCATCACCACCACGGTGGCCAAGAAGCAGGACGTGACCCTGGTGGGCTTCGGCACGTTCAAGGCGCTCAAGCGCGCGGCGCGCAAGGGCAAGAACCCCCGCACCGGCGAAGCCCTCAAGATCGCGGCGACCACCGTGCCCAAGTTCACCCCGGGCGCGACGTTCAAGGCAGCAGTGGGCAAGAAGAAGTAAGAGCAAGCATCTCCCTGTCCGAGGTTTGACACCTTCGTGCGACGAACCTCGCGGACAAAGCGGCCCTGCCGCTGCTGGGGCGGCATTGACAAGGAGCTGCGGGCCTCTCGCGAGGTGTTCTTGCGTGCCGCGCTGCCCCGGCGGGTGCCCACGTGGAGCGACTGAGGATGACCACCTGGTCACGCAGCTTGACAGGCAGCAGGGACTTCGGAGTTCAGGATCATGGGGCCAGATCGTACCCGGCCGGTGGGTATCGTGCCTTTGTCTTCGCGGCGACGTTGATGCCTCGCACACCGACGGTGACGTGAGAGTCGGCTGAGCGGCAAGCGCTCACGGGACCTGCACGATAAGCACGGTCCCGTTGCGATCTGCAGCCTGCGCCCCCGGATGAAGAGTCCGGCGGGTGTCGAGGCGAGCTAACGATTGCGACGAGCAACTGCTCGCGCCGACGGTTTTCTCCGGCGGCGGAATGCTCGGCTGGGCGTTCTCATCCGTGTTTCGGATATTCGCCGAACATCTGAAATTCAGCTACTTGAAATATATCCGAATTTCGGATATATTGCCAATATCCGTTTTTCGGATGAATTCATGACGCCCTCTCCGCCCTCCTCTCAAAGTCTGGTCACCGCACTGCAGCTCGGTCAGCTGCTGAAGGCCGCACGCAAGCGCCGCAAGATCACGCAGGCGCAGGTAGCGGGCAGGCTGGGCCTGAGCCAAAACCGTGTCTCCCATTTGGAGCAGCACCCGGACGAGCTGAGTTTCAAGCAGCTGTTGGGCTGGTGCGCGGCCATCGGTCTCGAGCTGCGACTGGCCGAGCGCGAGAGCCCCGACTCGACGGATAAGGCGGAGTGGTAGATGGGGCGCCGATCGCACAGTCAGACACTCGAACTCTGGGCCAATGGCGATCACGTGGGACGCTGGACCGTTCCGACCCGTGGCGACATGCAGCTGCAATACGACCCGGGGTGGGTCGCCTCTGCACGAGGGCGGCCAATCTCACTGTCGCTGCCCATCAACCTGGCCAACGAACCGTTGAAAGGCGACCACGTCGCCCACTACTTTGAAGGCCTGCTTCCTGACAGCGACGCCATCCGCAAGCGCGTTGCAGCTCGCTTCAAGACGGGGTCCATCGAAGCCTTCGACCTGCTGGCGGCGATTGGACGCGACTGCGTGGGCGCACTGCAACTGCTGCCGGAAGGACAGGAGCCTACCGGCGTCGACAGCATCGACGGTGTCCTCGTGGACGAAGAAGCCATCGAGCGCCACCTGCTCGAAGTCGTAGCCCCGGAGCGCTTTGCCGGTACAAAGGACCCTGACGACGACTTCCGGATCTCGCTGGCCGGCGCACAGGAGAAGGACGCCTTCCTGTGGTGGGACGGCAAGTGGATGAAGCCGCGCGGCGCGACGCCCACCACGCACATCTTCAAGCTGCCGATCGGCTTGGTCGGCGGCAAAAAGGCGGACTTCAGCACTTCGGTGGACAACGAGTGGTTGTGCCTTCGCCTGCTCAAGGCATACGGCCTGCCGACGGCAGAAGCCCAGATCGCCACGTTTGGCAAGCAGCGAGTGCTCGTCGTCGAACGCTTCGACCGCACGGTCTCCCGCGACGGCACCCGCTTGCTTCGACTCATACAGGAAGACTTCTGCCAAGCCACCGGCACATCGCCGCTCGTGAAGTACGAGAATCAAGGCGGCCCGGGTCTTGAGCGGCTGTTCACGCTGACGCAGCAATCGATGGAGGTCGAGCGCGACCTGCGAACCCTCATGGCTTCGCAAATCCTGTTCTGGATGCTGCGGGCGCCGGACGGCCACGCCAAGAACTTCAGCATCCAGCTGCAGCCCGGCGCGTCCGGGCGGTTCCGCCTCACGCCGATGTATGACGTGATGTCTGCCTACCCCGTCATCGGCGACGGGCCGAATCAGTGGGCTTTGCAGGACCTCAAGCTCGCCATGGCGCTGCTGGGAAAGAATCGGCACTATCACGTGCACAACATCCAGCGTCGGCACTTCAATAGCACGGCCAAGAAGGTCGGCTACGGAGAAGACGCCGAGCCGTTGCTGCAAGAGATCATCTCGCGGACGCCAGAGGTCGTGGCGCAGGCGCAAGCAGAGCTGCCGCAGGGATTTTCGCAGAAGGTCGCCGACAAGCTGCTGAAAGGGCTGCTGAGCGCCGCCCGGACGCTCGAAGGCATGCCGACGGAATGACGACGCTCCTCACTCGTGTACCAGCCGGCGAGCCCATCGAGAAACTTATTGCGGATCGCCTCGGTATGCACCTTAGACATCGCCCGCAGGGTGCTCTGTGCGCCGTAGTACAGGGTCAGGTACTCGGCCGGGTCCCGTTGGGCTTCCAGCTCAGGCGTCCACGCGTCGACCGCCTTCAGGAAGATCTCGTGGTGCCGCTGGCGAGCGGTTTCCCACGCGGAGAATTCCGCCGGCACCTTACCGGGCGCGTCGATGAGGAAGTAGTCGACCGTCATGCCTTTGCTCAGCGGTAGTCCTCTTCGAGCTGGTGCCGCACGGCGTGCACCATCACGACCTCCTTGGCAAGCAGGATCTCGAACAGGGCAATGTAGCCGGTGCTGCCGAAAGGCATCACCACCTCGCGCCACAGCGGATCGCGGCCGGCCTTGCGGCAGCTGTAGGGGGTGCGCGCAAGAACGCCTTGGGCGGTCACTCGTATGGCCTCGAGCGCCCGGCTGGCTAGATCGAAATCCTCTGCGATGCGAGCACGCTCCAGCCGGTACTCGTGCAGGCGATCGAGGTCTTCCTCCGCCGTTTCGCTCCATTCGACGGCAAAGGTCATTTGCCCTTGCCGAGTATTTTCTCCCTCCGCCGCTGCGTCTTGGCCAGCAGCCGATCGATGACTTCATCAGTCGTGTAGGAGACGCCCGTGGCCTCGTAGAGCTCCTTCGAGCGCTGGCCACGCGCATGGAAGTGGTTCTGGACGGCGCGGTATTCAATCGCGCTGCGCAGCGTGGTCTCGATGAAACTCGATAGCGTTTCACCCTCGTGGAGCACCGATTCGAGCTTGTCCCGCAGCTCGGGCTCGACACGAATGGCTGGAAGGGTCGCGGTCTTCATGCCTGCAATGTAGTGCATTTGCGACGCAAAAAGCCAGTCGCTGTCGCCGGATGACGCTGTCGCTGGTGGTGGCGAGATATGGGCTCCAGTAGGGCGAGAATGGCCTCAGAGGGCTGCTGGCGGCCTTTCCGGGGGCGCGGTGGCACCGTCGAGTGCAGATGCGACGCGCTGCGCCAGGCGCTGGCTAGCCAGCTCGCGGGGCTCCAAAAGGATGGAATCGAGTTCGTCTTTGAAGAAGGCTCCGCGCATCTCTCCGGTGGTGGTGCGCCCGTCGTGGTCTTTGATTTTCCCGTTTGCGCCAGCCGCCAGCAGCTGGATGACGAGCGCGCGGCTGCCGCAGACAGCGTGGTACAGCGCCGTGCGGCCCAAGTGGTCCTGCAGGTCGATCTCCGCGCCGGCGGCGATCAACGTCTTGACAGCCTCGAGATCGCCTTCGGCGGCGGCAAGGTGCAGGGGCGGCAACTTCATCGGTGGTCAGGGAGTACGTTTGGCAAGGTAGCGTTGGCGAACTTTCTCGACTTCTTCGTTCACTGCCGCCTGCAGGGCACGATCCGCGACCTCGGCTCTCGCGCGCGCATCCGCGAGGGCTGCGCGCATCAGCGCGTGCAGCTGCTCGTCGCTCGGGTCGCTGCCGCGAGCAGGCGGGAGCTGGTTGCCGACTGTCATTGGTAGACGTTGGTTCCTAAAGTGAAGTCATCCAGAAGCCAACGCCCCCTTCCAAACCGTGCGTGTGGATTTCCCGCACACGGCTTACCAGTGGCCGGTCGGCTCGCAGCATTACGCGGTCCTCCTTCCCGGGATGAATCGCTCTGGGTAGGTGTTGGCCAGCAACGGCGAGATCACGCCACGTTGCGGCGTTCCGGCCACCGAGCTGCGCACGGCATTTACTCATGTAACTATGGTTCATTTATGCCGCTGCTGAACACGGATGCAATGAGCTTTGTCAGGCGCTCGCTGGCCAGCTCGCGGGTCTCTCGGCGGATGGCCACTCGCAGACCGGTAGCCTGAATAGCCTCTCCTTTTCGTATAACGCCGATAGCTTGCTATTCCAAAAAAATTTGGCCGCGCACGGCAGTTAATGCGATGACCGGTCAGATGAACCCTAGCCGGCGTCGGCTCATGGTCTGCGTCGAGCGAATCGACAGCGACGAGGAGCTGCGTGCAATTGCACGTGCCAGCGCCAACTGCAAGAGCTTTCGCTGCCGCCTCGGCGACTCGACGCACAGACTGTCCAGAGCTTCCTCGGTGAGCGTCGGCGGCTCGCCCGGCAGGGTGAAGTTTTCGAGCAGGCTCGCATACTGGCGTCGCGCGACCTCGCGCGCCTGATCGGAGGTCATCGCGGGGATCTCAAAAACAGTCAGCCGATCTAACAGTGGCGCGGATAAGCCCTCGAGCGTATTCGCTGTGAAGACGAAGCTGACTGGACTCACATCGAACTCGACCTCCGGCATCGACAAATCACAGAAGGTTCTGACAGTTATTTCTTCAAGCAATTGCAGGAGCGGGGCCTTCGGGTCGTAACGTGGGTCACCGCCAGCCTTGTCAAGTTCTTCCATCACGAAGAGCCCGTTCACAGAAATGTCTGCGGCCAGCCAACGCATCAGACGCCCCGGGCCTGCGGAATTCCACCCCCGCGCGACCCCCGTGATTTCAAAGCCGGCTTGCGCGGACTCTAAGTTGATGCGGTGGAACGGCAGCGAAAGCGCGACGCCGAGCGCTTGGCAGAATGACGTCTTACCTATGCCCGGGGGACCCAAGAGCAAAAGTGGCGTCAGTCCGAACTGACGCTGCGCGGACAACCGCGACAGAGCCAGTTGCGGAACAAGGTGATCGTTGATGAACTCGAGGAAGTTCGGAAACGCGCTGGCAAGGTCCGCACAGGCTTCTGCGTAGCCTTCAGGCACCTGAGCCAAAGCGCGCATTGAGCCGCGAGAGCGGATCTGATCGATGACTGCTCTGGTGTCGTCCGACGCGCTACTCCGAGCACGTACCAGTGCGCTCATATCGAACAGCCTGTGCTTCGGCCCGACATGCTCACACTCGTCGTTGGCCTCCTCCGGCAGTTCACCATGATCCGAGCCAGTTTCATGGTCCTCTGATTCGCCGCGAGGGTGAGGGCTGACGATTCGCTCTTCGTCGGTCATGGAACTTGCTGCAGTGCAGTGGTGTGGATGTGCGTTTGCCACGAGCATTCCCGGCCGCGCCAGTGCCCCACAGAACCTTGACCACCGGTCGCGTTGCACGGTGCATCGGCTTGTTGCGGCGGCTGCCGCGTGATTCCGCCTACATGCCTGCTTTGGGCAGCGCTTGAATTGCGTCGACGGCACGGTTTCGAACCACGAAGTTCAGCGCCAGAGAAGAAGACGTTAGTGAGAGACGACATATGCCGGAAGTTTCCTCGAATCCCATGCATCTGTCACGAGATACCAATTTTGCCGTTGCTCGTGAATTGAGAGTCGCCGACATCGGTCTGGAGTAGGCGGTGAGCGGAGCCTACAAGTTCAATAAGTAAACCGTATCAAACTTACGCCCCTATAGATTCCGCCCTGTAGATCACCGCGAAAGGGCCCCACAGGCACCGTGACGTCGCGAAAGTTTCGACGTCGAAAGTTTGAGAGCACCGTCGCAGGCGTCCTGCGCGGCGCGTTCTGAGCTTTGACGTCGAAACTCGGCGTAGCCGTTGCTGGATTCGGCTTCCGTGGCGTCACGTAGTTTCGACGTCGAAACTTCGAGAGCACCCTCGGAAGGCACCCTGCGCGGCACGGCCAGAGTTTCGACGTCGAAACTTGGCGCAGCCGTTGCTGGCTGCGGCTTCCGTAGCGTCGCGTAGTTTCGACGTCGAAACTTCGAGAGCCTCCTCGCAGGCGCCCTGCGCGGCACGTTCAGATCTTCTACGTCGAAACTCGTCGCAGCCGTTGCTGGCTGCGGCTTCCGTGGTGTCGCGTAGTTTCGACGTCGAAACTTCGAGAGCACCGTCGCAGGCGCCCTGCGCGGCGCGTTCAGAGTTTCGACGTCGAAACTCGGCGCAGCCGTTGCTGGCTGCGGCTTCCGTGGTGTCGCGTAGTTTCGACGTCGAAACTTCGAGAGCACCCTCGCAGGCGCCCTACGCGGCGCGTTCAGAGTTTCGACGTCGAAACTTGGTATATCGGCTGGCTGGCTGCGGCTTCCGACCCTTTTATGGCACAGGCTGAGTCGCGCGTCGAATGTCCCGCTGCGAGAGTGATTCGGACGCGTTCTTCTGGGACAATTCTGGCCCTTTTCTGTTGGTAGAGCGTGCATGTGGTTCATGCGTGCTGAATCACTACGCGGCGACGATTCGGAACGCGGTGGCCTTGGCGATGGGGCGCACATGGTTGTGCTCGCGTTTGAGGTCGACGATGCCGTAGTTGGACATGGTCTTCAGCGTGCGCGACAGGTTGCTGGGCTTGCGCCCAGTGGCGTGGGCCAGCGCTGAGATGGATTCGGGCTCTGTCTCTGCGATGACGTGCAGCAACGCGCGGTTGTCGTCGCTCAGCACTTCAGCCAAGGACTTCATCGAAGTAAACCAGATCTTCGGCTCGCTTGGCTTTGGCTTGTAGTCGCCGCGCGCGATGGCCAGCACGCGCTTGCGAATCTGGTCTTGTGGCATGATTCCGATGACGATGGATTTCATGGCTTGCTTACCTCCAGCAGGACGCGATCCACGTCCGCGAAAAAATCTTCCAACAACTGCTGTGCATCTTTGAACTCGTAGGGTACGCCCTTGTCCGAGGCGTGTCGGTGCTTGTGGTCGAACGCCAAGATGCGCCCGGCGTACCTGAATTTCTTGGGCGGCTTGACGGCGTGTGCGTTGTCGTAGCCTAAGATGCGGTTGCCATACGGTTCGTGCAGCGTTAGCGAGTACCGGATGCCGTGCGGGATCTGGTCGGACACCTCGACGCGCCACGCCTCCAGCTTGATCCAGTAGCCTCTCCCCTGCTCGAGGATCGACCCGTTCAGATCGAGTAGGGTGTCAATGGCGGCGTCTCGTTTCATGCCTAACTATATCACCTGCTGATATTGTACGTCAGCCTTATCGTTCAGGAAGGTTGCTGCTGTTGATGGGCACGTCTCCCTACGCGTCGGGCATCCCGCAGTTTCGACGTCGAAAGTGTTCGACACAAGCCGACTCCTCGGGGGCCCCAGCAGCGCGCTCGGATCCTCTTTCCGTGGCATCTCCTAGTTCATTACGTAATCCGTAATGGTGTAGGTTTGATACGGTCAGCGTAATGAATTTGGAGGTGACACGAACGTGCCGGCGCCCCTGGTCCGATCAACGAGCGGCAAAATTGGTATTTCGTGACAGGCGAATCAGAACCGACGAAACTTAGGGCCATGAAGCCCTCCGGATCGCCATCACCCTCTCTGCACCGCGCAGCAATGAAAGGGGACGTCGAGGCCGTCAGAACGCTGCTTGGAGCAGGCGTGCCCGTCGACTTGCGGAACGACCACAGGCACACACCGCTGCACCGTGCAACAGGAGAGGCGGTCAACGTCCTGTTAGAGGCCGGCGCGGACGTGAGCGCTCGTGACAAGAATGGTGCCACACCACTGCACTACGGCGGCACCGCGAAGAAGGCGCAGGCCCTCATCGCCGCCGGTGCCGACGTGCATGCGAGGGACAGCAACGGAGGCACTCCCCTGCACTGTGCTGGCAGCCCGGAAACCGCGCAGGTCCTGATCGACGCCGGCGCCGACGTCGACGTGCATGCGGTCGACAGCAATGGCTGGACGCCGCTGCACAACGCGTGCTTCTTCGGCAAAGGCCGACTGGTGCACGTCCTGCTCGCAGCCGGCGCGAACGCGAACGCACGAGACCCGCACGGCCGCACGCCGCTACATGTGGCTTTTTCGGTTCCTTGCGTGCAGGCGCTGATTGCCGCCGGCGTAGAGATCGACGCGCAGGACGAGAAAGGGCGCACGGCACTGCACGAATGCGTCTGCCGCAGCTACGACATGCTCTTTGAGCTTCTTGTGGCCGGCGCCCGACCTGACATACCGGACCAGAACGGTAGCACCGCCGCAGACGAGATGCGGGCCAGCCTCTTCATCCGAGGCAAGTACATCCAGAGCATCTTCCACGAAGCCCGCGAAGTAGCCAGCGCGCGGCTGACACAGCACATCGCGTCCGCCTTTGCCGAAGACGAGGACGAGGAATGACAATGCGCAGGACCGAATGGGTCACAGTCCACCACCATGCCTTCTAAACTGACTTTGCACGCCGCTGTCGTCAAAGGCGATGTCGAGGCCGTCAAGGCTCTGATCGCCGCCCGGGTGGACATCAACCTGCAGGACGAATCGGGCCGCACTGCGCTGCACCACGCCGTCTTCGCCCCGAGCGATGTCGCCGGCCGCGAGACCGTCATCGAGCTACTACTGACCGCCGGCGCTCGAACCGACATCAAGGACCATCACGGGCGCACCGCCCTCGGGAAAGCGCGCATCCGACCGATCCCGATCGAGCAGGAGTCCAAGACGCTGCTCCGCGCATGGCAGGTCTTCGAGCTGACGCTGCCACTCGCCTCTGCACCATCGCGGCATGTGATCGGCCGCACGCTGGATGGTGAGGGCCGCGTCACTTCCCCGGTGGTCAACTGGGATTGGGCGCACGTGACGGCCACAACTCGCTCAGGACGTGTCTATCAGCTGAAGGGGGAGCCCGGATACGACGAAGACGCGTTCTACGTGTTCGAGGGCTGGCTGAAGGCCCATAAGCTCGACGGGGCCAC
Source organism: Ramlibacter sp. 2FC (assembly GCF_005503345.1). NCBI lineage: Bacteria > Pseudomonadati > Pseudomonadota > Betaproteobacteria > Burkholderiales > Comamonadaceae > Ramlibacter > Ramlibacter sp. 2FC. Next base: position 77,267 of record NZ_SCMM01000001.1, on the reverse strand, counting down.
GGCTCGCCCCGTGACCACCGAGATCTGGGACAACATTGAAGCCGCACGCTCTGCCTGTCTCATGAAGATCAGGATCGAAGACTATCCGCAGCTGAAGTTCCTGTGCTGGAACCGCCACACCGATGGCGAATCTGCCTTGATGGATGGCTGGGAGGCGTTCGCTCTCTATGAGCGAAACTGGAAGTGGGTCGAGGAGGACAAGCTGACGCCGGCGGAGCGAGAGCTGATCGAGACCCTGACCCGCGAGTATGGCGGCGGAGTGCTGGATAAAGAAAAGGGCATTCGATGGCAGAAGGAAGCCGAAGCCCGCAAACGGCTTGCTGCCCTTGGCGGGGCAACTCCCGACATGCAAGCCATTCCTCGCCGTCAGCACCCCATGGAACACCGCCATCTCGACACGCGTGAGTACACCCTTCCTGCGGTGGACAGCATCATGGAACGCGGCACACGGTTTCCGGACTGGCGCATCCTGTGCCGAGATGCGATCGCCGACCCCGAGCTGCTGGGAAAGATCGAAAGCATCGCCAAAGCGCGAAGCGACCCTGCCGACGATGAGAACTTCTCGCGACCTGTGTACCAGCGCTGGCTGCGCTGGTGCAAAAAACAGCGCAAGGGATCACTGGAATGACCCCGATTCAGCTTGACATTCCCGCCCGCTTCGACATCCCCCAACCAACGGTGCTGCGCAGGGGGCAGGAGCCCGAAGGTGTGCTCTGGACGGGCCGCGAGAGCGAGATCTACGACGTGGCCGATGTGCGCATCGCGCTGATCGGGCCGGGCGTCTACGACCGCATGGTGCACGTGCTCGCCGGCGAGACGAACTACAAGAGCGCCGACGAACTGACCCTTTATGTCGGCATCCCCGACTTCGATGGGAAGATGACCCACGACAACGCGTTTCGCGTGCTCGAGGCGCTCGCCTACGGCTTCCTCGATTTCAAGACCCGCGAGTCGATCAGCGGCCTCTACCGCTTTGCCGTCCCCACCAAGACCGCCCCTCGCCCCGCCGACCCACATCCCATGGTTGCATACGACGAGGACTTCGTCGTGTGGTGCCGCCGGCAAGCGCAGCTGCTCACCTACGGCAGGTTGGACGCTCTCGACATCGACCAGATCGTCGAGGAGCTGCTGTGCCTCGCACGTGCGGAGCAGCGGGCCTTCGCTGATGCGGTCGCGGCTTTGCTCACGGCGCGCCTTACCAACAACCCCGAGGCTGTGATCCGGGTGCGGCAGCTCGAGGCCGACGAGATCCTCGCCGGCGCCCCAAGCATGCTCGCCAAGCTGCAGGACGCGAAGTGGATCGACATGGTGTGGAATCGCGCCGTGGCCAATTCCGCCGCCGCCGGCGTCGTGACCCCTGAGAAGTGCCCTTGGCCGCTTCTCGAGGAGTTCCAGCAGCGCAACGCCACCATCCTGCAAGCCGTCGAGAATGAGCAGGCGGCGCTGGATCGCTGCACGGCGGCCGCCCGTGGCGAGGCGGAGCCACAAGACCAGCGCGAAGCCGAGGTGCTCCTGCTGGCCGGCCACGCGCTGCGCTCGCGCACGCTCACGCCGGCCCAGCGGGAACAGGTTAATCGCCTGACGGCCGTGGCCGAGGCCTACTTCGAGCAGCACCCGGACGAGCGCCTCGAGGCCGGGGAAGCCGTGCGCCGGGCTGGATCAGGAGCCTTCCAAGCCTGCGGGAAAGTCTCAGGCAGCGTCTGGGCTGGGGCGCACTCAAAAAGCACGCTGTAAGCCCACCAAAGTGCCCTCCGGCCTTCTGAAGCGTTTGAGAAACACCGGGCTTCTTCGCCCGGGAACTGAAGTGATTCATCAGATGGTCACGCAGTGGACCAGAAGGCCCCGGTCAAGCAGCGGTGCCGAGTGCTGGGAGTCAAGCCGCTCGGGCTACTACGCTGCCCGGCAACGGGCCCGCCAGCCGCCTGCGGCGTGCAGCGACAGTATGCATGCCATGGCGGCGTTCGAAGCCAGTGGCCGGATTTACGGCAGCAAGCGCCTGAGTGTTGCGCTGCCCACGCTAGGTCTGGACATCGACCGCCATCGTTGCAGGGCATTGATGAAGGTCAACGGCTTGCGGCCGTAATGGCTGCGCAAGTTCATTCACACAACCGGCAGTCGGGACGATCTGCCGGTGACCACGAACGTACTGGATCGGCAGTTCACGCCCGAGAAGGCGAACCTGGCGTGGGTGCCCTTGCGGCTCGTGCTGGCGATCAGGCCGTGCCGCTGCAGCAGCTGTGGGCCATGTACGGGCCCGCCGCGCAGCCGGCCTGGCGCGATCAGCTCGTACATCACCAGCCGCCGCCGTCGTTCGATCCCGACGAGCCATTCTGAACGGATATCTCCTGCCACCCTCACGCAGCAAGGACCCGTTGCAGGCCCTTGCTGCTTGCTGCATGTGTACCGCGCCAAAAACCCCACCCATCAGAACCGCGCTCTCACAACCGAATACTGCCGGATTTACACCGCCGCCAACAATATCCGGTCTTCTTGACAGGAAACGACTGCGTCGGCGTCGCGAGCGCCAGATCCGAACCTCGAAAGCTGATGTTCGACTTTGGTCCGCTCCTGGCCGACGCCAAGCCCTTACGAGCGACCGCTTACGAACATCGAATCCGCGCAGCGTTGGCCGACCGGCAGCTTGCCGGGTGGACCCGCCGGTCGGCCAGAAAGCCGGTCTAAGCACCCACCTGTCGTCCCGACACGTGCAGTGTCTTATTTAAACAACAATCATGCACTATTAATCGTGTGCAATATTACAAGGACACGATACCACTGACATTGAAGTTGTCATTTTCCCGTTTTTTTTGGATCCTTGGCTAAATGAAGAAATCCATGCCGCCCAACTCCGAAAACCAGCATGGAAATTTCCATAAGGAAATCATTGAGTTCGACGAACAACAAGCGGCCGATTGTCAAGCTGCAAGAGTACCGACGCTTGGAAGGCGGGATAATACACCGCAGACGAGCACCACCGCAGTCAAGACTGCACTCGAAGTTCCCGAAGAAATGGTGCGATATGCACAGTTACACGGCGCCAAACACGACGACATATCTGATGAGTGGTTTGTCTGGGGCGAAGCACCTTCAGAATTTTTCAACCTTCTCCCCAAGCCGGATCGAACACTCCACCGAACGCCAGATCCATTCTGCCCCCGGTGTGGTGCCCACATGCTGAAGCGCGTTGATCGAAACGGAGAATTTTGGAAGTGCTCAGCCGTCCGCAGAAAAGATTGTCTAGGGCGCATCTCATTAGAGGAGCACCTCGATGCTCTACCTAATTCTTTGCCAAGACACGTGGCTGATATTTATTTTCAGACAGAAAATAAAAAATCAAAAGACAGAACTGGCAACCCAACACAGGCCGAACCAATTTCACCGCAGCTGCGTCAAGCCATCGAAGCCGTTCTCGAACTTTCCCAAGCAGTTCTTTCAAGAAACCCCATCGAATGGCTAACCACCGTAAAAGTCGGGCTCGGGTACAGAAAACCGATTGATCTAATGACCACTGTGGGCGGATACCAATCGGTGATCGCCCTTCTGAATAAATTGGCGGACGAAGTTTATGCCAAGAAATGAATCCGCCGGAACAATAAAATGCCGGACCTGCGACTCAATACCGCTTCGGCGCAGTCAGGTTTGGACGCAACTCTTCAGCACCATTGTCAGCAATCTTTTCAGAACCTTGCTTCATGCGTGAGGATTCGAATCTTTGGTACTTACCTAAGCAGAAAAAAACGAGGGAAGCAATAATTATTACTTGCCACAAATCCAGCCACTATCCTGAGCAGCGATTAAAATCAATTGCTGCACTGCGACACCATCGGGCTTATATAAGCCGGAAATTCGAGTACGATCCCCGATCTGGAGTGAGCGCTCGACAGATGGACCAAATAGATCAAGAATCATCCCATCATTTCACGTTGGAACAACCCCGACTTTACGCCTTGGCGGACAAAAGCCTCTTGGTGGGCGACACGAACAGCCGACGGTTCGTCAGCTGCTGAGACTCATTCAGAAAAATTCAGTCTAAGCAGCGCTGGACGCGGCAGAATTTTATTAACATTTTGATCGCTCGATGAAAATTAACTAAACGGTAAAATTCCAGCGTCAACCCTTCGATCAGATCGCTCGATCCGGGTCGCCACACATGGCCCATCAATTAGCGAAACCGCTGCAACGTGAAGGCCGGCTTATCACCGCGACAGCGTCGGCGACCCATTTCTACGGGCTAACATCGGACACACGCGGTGCCATTTTATAATCTCTGCACCTTGGGAAACGCTGATCAAAGCCGCATTCAGTGATGCCACGTCGCTGCGGCCGTTTGTTTTTCATGATGCGGCAAGATCAGCTCGAATTCATTTCGATTCCAAGCCCGAAGGCCTTGTTTTCGGCCCTTTCGGGGCCGCTGTCCGCGCTCAGGGCGCACCAATGCCTTGGGGCGCCAAATCCAGCAGACGCTTCTTGGCCATCACGAGGTTGGCCAGGCCGAAGAGGCTGTACAGCTGCGCCTCGTTCTTGGCCAGTCCCTTGTAGCGGACCTTCTTGTAATGGAACAGGTTCTTGACGACATGGAAGGGGTGCTCCACCCGCGCACGAATCTGCGCCTTCACGCGCTCGAGCGCCTTGGTGAGCGTCTTCACCGTGCCCTCGGCCATCTTGGCGATCTGACTGCGCCGCACGGCCACGCTCCATTCGATGTCGCTGCGAATCCTGCCTTCGGCCTGCGCCTGCACAATCTCCGCTCGCTTGTCGACTCCGGTGTAGCCCGCATCTACGAAGGCCATGCTCTCTTGGCCATGCAGCACCTCGTGCGTGTGGGCGACGTCGCTCTCGTTGGCGGCGGTGGTGTGAAGGCTGTGCACCAGACCCGAGTCAGCGTCGGCGCCAATGTGCGCCTTCATGCCGAAGTGCCATTCGTTGCCTTTCTTGGCCTGGTGCATTTCGGGGTCGCGCGCCTTGTCCTTGTTCTTCGTGGAGGGAGGGGCCGCGATGATGGTCGCGTCCACCATCGTGCCCTCGCGCAGCAGCAACCCGCGCTCGGCCAGGTGCGCGTTGATGCCCTCGAACAGCTTGGCCGTGAGACCGTGCTCCTCGAGCAGGCGGCGAAACTTCAGCAGCGTGGTGGCGTCGGGCACCGCCTCGCGCGCCAAGTCGATGCCCACGAACTGGCGCATCGACTGGCTGTCGTAGATGGCGTCTTCCAGCGCTTCGTCGGCCAAGCCGAACCACTGCTGCAGGAAGTACATGCGCAGCATGCGCGGCACGCCGATGGGCTGGCGACCCACGCGCCCGCCACTGGGGTACTTCGGCTCGATCAACGCCTCCAGCCGCGCCCATGGCACCACCTGCTCCATCTCCGCGAGAAACTTCTCGCGTCGCGTCACGCGCTTCTTCTGCGCAAATTCGTAGCTGGCAAAGCTCAGCTGCTGGGACGGTGGCGGGCGGTGCTTCATGGTGTTCTATGCATGCAGGATTCGGGCCTAATTGATCAGCGTTTCCCTTGCTGACGACGACCACTTCATACTGATTTTTCCGATTTCACACCGAGGCCCCGCGATGGACTGTTATACCGCATGACACATCGCTTGACGATGCGGGATGCATATACCAGCTTGAATCGACCTGAACCCCGACTCTGACTATGGGATCCGTACTGACGTTTAGTGTCTTCGACCGCATGACCGAGAAAGGCTGAGGCGTCAACAGAAGATAGCCCCGAAGCTTTGAGGTCGGACGCAAGTTGATGGCGGAACGAATACGCACTCACATTACCTGCCGCCCTCCTCTTGAAAACCCGTCGACCTAGCCTCCCGATGGCCACGGAAACCCTGTTTGCACTCGGTGCCGAAATTCTCCGCGCGCCCGCTTTGGCAAGCTGAAGGGCCAAGTCACTCATTACTTCGATCACGCGCAGCGGCTGACCGTACCCGTTATTCGTCTTGGCACCAAGAACCGTCAATCGAGCGCCACCGTCGACCGGTGAAATGTCCACGCCGTTCTCGATTTCCTTTGGGCGGACACCGGCAACTGCGAGCACAAGGATCCACTCCTTCAGCTCCCCACTGCTGGCCTGCACCAATCTTTCGCGCCAGTTTTCAGGAAGACCGGAAAGGCTCTGCCGTTTGCTCTGGCGCTTCTTCGAAGAAGCGATGGGGCATTTACCCGGTGGGGCACCATCTTGAGGATCTTCGGATCGAAGAAATCGGAGTAGGACTTTGGCCGCATGCGAGATCAAGGCATCGTCACGCCTCTCGACCGCCACTTTCAATTGCTCCGTTGCATAGAACGTCATTGCGGCTTTCCGGAGATAGTAGGTCCTCTTCGATGTGGTTATCAAGATGTCTTCCGGCGCCTTCCAAAACCTTTCGCCGGTCTTCCTGTACAGGCGTTCCGTTGTCGCATTCAGCGATCTCTTCGGCAAGGATTCCAGAATTCTATTGGCGATCTGAATTCCACGATCGATGTCCTTCGTCTCCATTTGGTCTCCCCAACATTTCCGATGCCCGAATCGCCCGCCGCGCAGGCAGCGGGCTCATTACGTGTCGCCCGAGCCTCATTGCCGTGACATGACACGTAATGTCCTAGAGGGCATCCGAATCGACGGAAGAAGAGGCCTTCAGACATCCAGAGGATTCATTTATCCGAGTACAGATGCAACCCGGAAGGATTCGCTCATGGACGCCCAAACTACGAGCCAAAGCGAGAATCCGAGCGACTCAAGTTCGGCAGGCCAATCCAGCTATCACGGTCCGCACCGATGCTGGCAATGCCCTCACATTGGTGTAATCGGACGAATCCGTATTTTTTAAAGGGAGGCCAAAAATACTTGTTTTCAACCCAATTTAACCGGGTGCTAAAAATTACTAGCATCAAAGATTTCATCGGCCAATAAAAATAATACGTAAATATATTTACCTACTCACGGAGAAAGTTGTCTTTCTCTGAAGTAAAGTCTGGGCGCCTCATCCATGCACGATTTAACTGAAAATGTCGATGGGGTTAGCTGGGCGTTACGCCGTGGAAGCCAACGGCACACGTGCGGCCTTTGAACGACCTCGAGAAGCGAATCGGGGAGCACTGCCAGGAATGGAGGGAGTGCTTCGAAGGGGCGAGCTAGCCAGATCTCCGTCCGCACTGATGCAGCTACTGGATTCGTCGACCGCAAAGGAAGTTTTCCATATGGAAAATTCCCTTGCTCTGCCGTCTGCCGGTCAGGCCTCCTCTCCGACCAGAAAGTCCGTCCGTATGGGTGCCGACAGGGGCCTCGCCGGTCGCGCCAGGCGTTTTCCATATGGAAAACGTCATTTCTTTTCGCGCGTTGGGCATAGCTGCTCTCCAAGAGAGAACTGACCATGTTCCGGCTGGTATGCGTAGCAACGCGCAGAGGGTCGTGGAGCCACCAAGAAGGTTCAGCCATCGGCAGCGCCAATCTGGCTTGACCGCTGGTCTGGCCGTTTTCCATATGGAAAACGCCCGGGTACACAGGATTCTTGGGGCCGCTCCTCCTCCACCAAGTACTCTGACAGAACCTGCACAGACCCCGAGGCCGCCAAACTCGTAAGGCGTTTTCCATATGGAAAATGCCACAACTTGGCGTACTTTGAGCATGGCTGCTCTTCAAGAGAGAACTGACCATGTTTCGGCTGGCATGCATAGCAACGCGCTGGAGGTCGTGGAGCCCCAAGAAGGCTCAGGCTTCAGCGGCACCAATCACGTTTGGGCGCTGGTCTGGCCATTTTCCATATGGAAAATGCAAACGTTCGGCCATCCATACCGCAGGGTGTACCGGGGCACCCGCTGGGCCTCTCAGTCCGATGACGCACAGACTGATTCCGTTGCAGTTAAAACTCAGCCCGTCCGCTTGACAAAGCGCATATCCAAAGGTCTTCGGACTACCGCCCCGGCACAAGATCATTAGCCAGCGAGAAGGGTCCAACTGCAGTCCACGCAAGTCTTGGCAAACAGTCAGAATTTCCATATGGAAATTTTTTGGCCGGCGGCCCACAAGAGCACAATTTTTCTTCAGAGAAAATTTTGCCCGGCCCAGTGAGCCGTAACTACTGTTCAGTAGCCCCCCAACTCCAGATGACCAAGAGGACGCGCCCACTCATCGATAACCCATCGGGCCAGCATCCCTAACTCGGAGCAGCAGTGGGTTTGCTACGCCAAGCAGACGTGCGCAAGCGCCGCCGACGAAAAAGCCCCACCACGCACGCCCAATGTGCCGACACAGTGGCTAGAAAATGCAGCTTACGTTCTGGGCCTGAAGAACAGATTGCTGATTAACTCTTCGAAACCAGACTCTCGCATCAATTCCATTTCCTCACACCCACCAAGATATAGATAACATCCCAATCAACATCCATCTAGAAAGTCAGAATCGTGAATACGACTCACGAAAATTACCCACCGACCGAGAGTTGACATAACAGTCTTCGATGGGCGAACTATTTTCGACACAACACACCTCGGGCAATCAAAAATTGAATCTACCCCACCCCTTTGGCCAGCCAATAACTTCGCAATCGCGCTGTCAGCGACATCACGAGGATCTAACGAGATCGATCCTCCATCAACGCCTTGGCTCCTGCCATGGAGGGCGTTTTAGAAACCATGACACCTTATTTATGTCTCCTCCATATCACCAAATAGGATTTTTAGAGACTTGTTCTACGGATGACAGTGGTTGAAGCAGGCCATAGATTCCACGACACGCCCTGCCAATCGGCAACTTCAGCACACTCTTCTGCCGACTTCACCACCCCATTAGCACAGCGTCGCAACATCAGCTTTTTCGGCCAAATTATTCCCCTGATCAGCCGGGATTATTACGAGCATTTTCTCCACTCTCAAAAATGGTATTCACCCCCAGCGAGACATTAATCGCGTGCAGCATATTTCTCGCGCGATTAATGACCTCCGACACTTGACATCGAGCGGTGAAAGAGTTGAAAAAAATCTGGGCTGCGCATATATTCGCCACCGTCACTTGATTTCCTTACCCAATCGGACCTCATGAATCATTCTTCTCGAGAGGAGTTACGTGTGCCAAGTCGCGATAAATTGACCGAACCGATGTTGTTCGCACGACCGTCTTCCGACGGCGACGTCGGCCCCGATCCAGCTGCTCGGCCGATCCGCGATTGGACATGCGACGGACTCAGCTACGTCATTGAACAAGTCAACGAGATCGGGACGATCCCCGTGTGGCAAGTGGTTAATCCGCCCCCAGGGACCTACCGCGGGAAATTCGTGCGATTCGAGGATCTGCCCCCAGGGCTCGAGCAAGCGTTCCGCCGCTGGCAGTACTCCGCCGCGATGCCGTTCTCCGATGTGTCGTACGACCACGACTTCGCCTCGTTTCTACGCGCGATGAGCCAGCACCAGGAAGGAAATGGGCAATGACGGGCATGACCAGCGATGAACTCCTGCTCAAGCACCCCAACCTCAAGGTCGACAGCATCGACCCCGGCTGGGTCCCGGTGCTCGACGGTCTCGCCACGGAGGTCAAGGCGAAGCTTCTCGCACACGGCCTGCCCGCGGACTCTGCGACGTACGTTCAGGTGAAGGAGAAGTTCGGGGCATTGACCTGCTTTGTCAGGGCGCCGATCGATGTCGCCGGAATCGTCGAGCGCGCGCGGTTGCGATCCCTGCTGACGTGCGAAACATGCGGCCGCTTTGGCCGTCGGCGGCCGGGGCCGTGGGTCAAGACCCTGTGCGACACATGCGACGAGCGTCGCGGTCAGCCCTACCCCCTCACGCTCATTCCAAGCTTCCGGGTGGAGACGGAAGCTGTCCCAAACGACGACGATTTCGTCTCGGTGACGCTGCGCCACGCCGTCGATGGCGGCGAAGAGGCGTGCTATGCGATGCGCGCGCATCGCGACGACATCGGCCTTGCCGTCGGCGCGCTGTTGTATGACGCGATGCTGCGACCTTTGAAGGGAGATGGCGCATGACACAAGACGAACTGCGCGCGAAATATCCCGAGCTCTCCGCGGTAGGGCTCGAGGTCGCCCCGGGCTGGTACCCGCTCCTGGACGACCTGTTGACCGCGATACGCGGGCGGGTGATCCAGCAAGGCCATTCCACGTCGGACATCAAATACCTGCAGATCAAGGAAAAGTTCGCGGCCCTTCGCTGCTATGTACAGGCGCCCGTCGAGGTCCACGATCTGGTCTGGCGCGCTGAAATCCGGTCGGAATTGACCTGCGAAAGCTGCGGCCGTTTCGGCCGGCTGCGGCCCGGGGGCTGGATGACGATTCGCTGTGACGCATGTGCCGCGCATATCGACAGAACAGGCCCAGCGCTGCGCAAGTCCGGCGGCTACCGCTTCGAGATGACGGCATCGAAGTTAGCCGAAGGCGAAGTGGTCATCAAGGCCTGGCCGGACGGCGCGCGTGAAAAGAATTATTTTCGCATGGACGGACCCATCGGCGACGCGGGGCTCATCGCTGCGATCATGATGCATGGGATCGCGCTGGAAGATGATGGTCTGTCAGACCAGGATTGAAGCCGTAAGCGCCAGACCGATGCGGCGCGGCTCGCAACGCACCCTTGCACAAAGACGATCGTCCTGAACCTGGGCAGCACGATGCCCGGACTGCCTGGCAGTCCGCAGGCATGAAGACGGAACTGATGACCGTTCCGGAAGAAGCATGGAGTAACCCCGGACGAAGACTGGCCAGGGTGTAGAACGGTTGTGACCAATTATTCAGCAGAACCAAATCAAAGGAAATTAGCATGAAAACGATTTTCAGAGCGCGGCGTGTGAGGCTATGCGACTCGCTGAGCATGAGAAAGATTTCCACAAGGACCGGCCCACCGGGATACGCCCTCAAGAAGTGGCTACGGACTGCGCCGCCCCTGCAGACGCAGTGCCACCGCAGCAAGCAGGTGTGCAAGCTCGCACCGGGCGAGGACACCCTAGTGTCAGCGCTGAATGCCGACAGCCACCGACCGCGCGAACACCGACGCACGGCCAAGGCGCCGTTCATGCAGATCCTGGCTCAGGGTCCCCGTGGCGGCGACAGCGCCGTGGGCCGCTTCCCTCGGGCCTGGCGCGAGAATGCCGGGAAGAAGGCCGTGCGCGTCTTCCTTCCTCTGTGCATCGACTTGGGCGAGGCCTTCCAGTTCGACTGGAACGAGGAAGGCATTGTGGTCGCTGGTGACATCCCGCACTTCTGAGAGGGCGAGCAAATGACAACTAACGACGGTTCCTCCCGGAACATACATTTCAAGCCAAAAGCTATCCAGCCTACTGATGAGCAGCTGGCCATCCAATCGGCCACGGATCTCACCATCATCGTCGAAGCTAACGCGGGGGCTGCGAAGACGACCACCTTGGCCCTGCGCATGGCGGAGAGCTGGCGACGCGGCATGAGTCCGGATTGCTTCCTGGCGCTCACCTACACCGAGCCCGCATGCGATGCCCTGAGGGAGGCTCTCGCCAAGATCGGCGTGCCGTACAACGTAGCCAGCCGATTCCGAATTCAGACCTTTGAGGAGTTCTGCGCTGAAGTCCTCGATGAGATCGTGGGAACATCCGTCCCGGTCTACGAGCAGGATGAGCAACTTCGCCCCTTCGTCTGGCAAGCTGTCAGACGTGTGGAGGCAGATGAAAGCGAGCGATGGCGCTCCGAACTCATCATGCCCACTCTTGGCGACAGCGCGATGGTGGAGGAGTTCCTCAAGCTGAGCACTCGGCTGAAGGGAACCATGCGCGACGTCTACGAACGTGGCGACAGTGCCATCTCTCCGGACTATGCGGCCGCCATCGGCGTCGAGTACACGCAACTCAGGATTTTCCACGCCTATGAGCGGATTCGTCGCAGGGAGTACGCAGACCGTCCGCTGTTCCGGGGCCCCCTGGACGCCACGTATGACTTGGCACGACGCCTGTACGAAGGTGAGCCGGTCCAAGGGCTACGGACCTGGCCGTTCACGGCAAGAGTCGTGCTTGTGGACGAGATGCACGATCTGAATAAAGCGATGTTCATGGTGCTGCAGGAGATTCTCAATACCACACCCAGCTTCTTCTGTGGTGTGGGCGACTTCGATCAGGTCCTTCACGAAACCACGGGGGCCGATGCGAGCTTCATGGGCAATGTCATAGAGAGCTATACGCGCCGGACGGTTCGGCGCTATCCATTGACGCATAGCTACCGGTTCGGCCGATCACTCGCGACCAAGGCCGGGCGCATCGCGGCGAAGCCATATAGTTCAATGGCGCCCCATAACACGAAGCTCTCGCTTGTCGGCTATAACATGTCGGAGGGATGTGCAAGCCTGGTTGTGGAGGCGGCAAAGGTCTGGCAAACCCAGCCAAGGGCAAAGATGAATGAGCTCGCGATCTTGTTGCGACATTCGTACCAGTCGGTGCTCATTGAGAACGCGCTGCTGGAGAATGGCTTCTCCTATACCACGAGGGGTTTCGACAGCTACTTGCTGCGTCCAGAAGTGCTTTTCGTTCGAGGACTGCTTGCCGTGGCGACCGACCGCATTGACAGCGTCGCGGATGACCAGACCCGCGAAAAAGTGATGGAAGCGCTCTTCTTTTTCAGCGGCAGCAAGATCAATGTCAAAGGACGCGAGCATGAGAGCCAGGAGGCGCTCCTAGCCGATGCCATCCGAAGCGTCACGGAGGCTCCGGGTTTCCTCACACACTTCTTTGAGAACCAAGTCGTACGAACTGCGGAGCCCTCTATGCAAAGGCGACTGGAAGCTGCCGTGAAGCTCGCCCGTGAGCAAAGCGGCCCGACCCTCCTTGGCGATCTGCTAAAGGCACTGAACATCGAGTCCATCATTAGAGACATCTACGTTTCCAAGCAGCGGCGCCACGACGCGCTTGGCAACATCGAGGGACTCAAACTGGCAGCAAGGAGCTTTGAGACGGCTCTAGACTACTTTCAGAGCCTCAATGACGCCGAGCAGAAACAGCGTCAGCGGAAGAAGTCAGCCAGTCTTGTAATTGCCAGCGTTGCCAGCGTGAAAGGTTTAGAGTTCGACCACGTCGTGCTGCCCAACCTCGCACAGGGCGAGTTCCCTGCGCCTACTGCTTCTGGCACGGAAGAGAAAAACCTGTTCTACGTCGGAATGACGCGTGCGAGGCGGTTCCTCACCATGTTTGCGAGCGCAGAAAACCCCAGTAGCTTCATTGACAAGATGGGATATAAGCCGTCGTCGACGTAGCGGCTGCTTCGCTTGACTGACTTCACGTATACCACTTCACTTCACGAGATCCTCCCAGGCCTGTTCCCTGCCGCCCGCCGGAACGAGCGCGAGCCACAGCCGCGCTCACGGTCTTCGCGAGCGATTCGAATTCAGCTTTCCTCGGGGAGCTTGCCGTGAGCTGCGCGCAGGTCGGACGGATCACGCGCAGTACCCGCTCCGGCATCGATCAGGGTGGCTCACTTATCGTCATCCGCGTCGAAAAACTTCTGCAGCTCCTCGTACTCCAGTCGCTCGACTTCCGCGATGCGCAACGCCTTGCCGAGCGCGGAGATGGCCTTCAGCAAAGTTAGGGCATCCACGTTGCTCCCCGACTCGAGCTTGATCACGGTCTCGCGCCGCATGCCGCCACGGCGGGCCACCTCGGCCTGGGTAAGCTTCAGCGCTTTCCGCTCGCGACGGAACGCAGCACCGAGATCTGCGAGACATCGAATCGATAAGGACGGGTGCATGTTATTGATAGATAACCTTTTGTCGGATTTTCCATGAAATGTTGGCTATCGCCAACTTTCTGGCGTATGGGTATGGAAATCCCATTGCGTTCTTGCCGTGGTGTCCGCTGGACGTCAACCTGTTCCAAATACATTTCGCAGCCCAGCCGTGAGAGTGAGTGCGTATTTCAGCCCATCACGGACGCCCATTTCAGCCGATCATGGACGGCATTTCAAACGATCGTAGACGGTGTTTCACGCTGATCGTGGACGGCGTTTCATTCTGAACGTGGACGATTCGCGGGGGCGCGTGAGTGACCTGACCTCGGGCATGCTGGCCGATTTTTCGGCCCGCCATGCCCACTCCCAGGATCACCATGCGCCACATACGACAAACCCTTCGCCTGCACCTTCAGTCAGGCCTGAGCTACGCCCAGGTTGCCCGCGCCACGGGCAGCGCCAAGAGCACGGTCGGCAAGATCGTGCTGCTCGCCCGCGCCGCCGGCGTGGACTGGGCCTTGGCCGAAACGCTTGACGACGCCCGACTCGAAGCTCGCCTTTACCGCCCGGCGGTCGCCCGCGCGAGCACCCATCTCGAACCCGACTACGCTCTCATCCACCAGGAGCTCAAGCGCCCCGGCGTGACCCTGCAGCTGCTGTGGGAGGAGTACCAGCGCGGCCACGGCGAGCGGGGTCTGCCCGCGTACAAGTACACGAGCTTTTGCATCAAGTACCGCGACTGGGCGGCGAGCCTGAAGCGCTCGATGCGCCAGACCCATCCCGCCGGCGAGCGGCTGTTCGTCGACTACGCCGGCCCGACCATGCCGCTCGTCAACGCCGCCACGGGCGAGATCACCCAGGCCCAGATCTTCGTGGCGGTGCTGGGGGCATCCAACTACACCTGGGCCTGCGCCACCCGCACCCAGACCGCGGCCGACTGGGTCGCCTCGATCATCGGCGCCTTCGAGTTCATCGGCGGCGTGGTCAGGCTGCTGGTGCCGGACCAGCCGCGCGCCCTGATCGCGCGGCCCGACCGCTACGAACCCGAGGTCAACCGCTTGGTCGAGGAGCTGTGCAGCCACTACGGCGTGGCCGTGCTGCCCGCGCGCCCGGCGCACCCGCGCGACAAGGCGTTGACTTCATAGTGCACCTTGTGCGGTTGATGGAACAGGAATTAGCTGGGGCGCCCGCCCGCCGTAGCGGCTGCCGGCGCCCTTGACGAGGGTCACGTCGCCGGGCGGCTCGTACAGGTAGCGATGGTCGCTATCGTACATGTGCCGCTTCAGGATGCCTTGCCGGCCGAGGTGGTTCACCGTCGTCGGGCACACGCCGAAGCGGCGGGCGAGCTCACTGCTGGTGAGCATGCCGCGTTCGCGCAGCCGCTGGAACCGGCTCTTCAATCCGTAGGTGATGCGCACCAGCCGGACCTTCTTGGCCGTAAAGGAGTCGCCGCGCCAGTTGTGATGGCCAAGGTCGTTCAGCCGCCGGGCGACCTCGCGATCGGTGTAGGTCTGCAGCAGCTCGTCGATCAGTTGCACGACCTCGGGCCGGGTCTTGCGTACCAGCGCGATCGGCCTGGGCTTGTCGACGGTAATCGACTGCGTCTTGCCGCCGCGCCAGCGGATGTGCACGGCGATCTGCCCGCCGCTGATCAGCGTGACGTCCTCGATCATCAACGCGAGCATCTTCTTGCGCTGCAAGGCGCTGGTTCTGGGATCGTTCCACACCCGAGGGAAGTCCTGTGCGAGCTCGACGACTCGCCGGCGCGCTGGCTCGTCCGACAGCGTCTGGTCAGCCTGCTGCTGACGTTCGTGTTCGCGCTGAAGGGTGTCGAGCTGACGCAGCCGCTCGTTCCACTCGGCCTCCAGCGCATCGGCCACCAGCCGGTTGTCGGGATCGACCTTCACGTAGCGGCGCCGTGCGAGTTCGGCTTCGTAGCGACAGCGCTGCAGCTGTGCCGCTCGCATTGAGGCGGCCTGCTCCACGCGCTGTGCGATCTCGTCCTGTACGGCCAAGGCCACGTCGATGGCCGCCGGCGCCACCGTCTGCAGCAGCAATGCGCTGATCGCCGCGTCGATCTCGGCGCCCTGCACCCACTGGCAGTTCCTGCTCGCGGCGCGCCGCACGGTGTCTTCGTTGCAGCAGTAGTAAGGCCGCTGTTTCCCTTCCCGAGCATCGTATCGCACACGCATTCGCGAACCACATCGCCCGCACAGCACGCGGCCTTGCAGCAAGGCGATGCCTTCGCGGGGTGCACCACCGCGAAGGTTCGTCGAGAAGCCCACCGCGTTGCGCTGCAACGTGAGCTCGTTGCGTTCGAACTCGTCCCACGAGATGTAGCCCGGGTGGGCATCGCGTATCAGCACCTGCCAGTCCTCGCGCTTGAGCTGCAATTGCACCTGCTTCAGGTCGGCGTTGTAGGAGGTGCGCCTGCGTCCATAGACGAAGGCACCGGCGTAGCGTGGGTTGTGCAGGACCTCCAGCACCCGAGAATGGTCCAGCTCGCCCCACAGGACCTCACCCTTGCCGATGCCGCGGGTGATGCGCCGCGGGAACAGGATGTGCTGCGCGCGCATGCGGCGCAGCACGGCGCAGGCTGAGCCGGTCTCGCGGAACGTGTCAAACAGCAGCCGAACGGTGTCCTGGATCTGCCGATCGGGATCGAGGCACACGCGTCCGTCGGGCCCATACACCAGCCCCACTGGCAGAGCAATCTCGAGCTCACCGCGACGGGCCTTGTTGAGGATGCCGCCTTGCAGCCGCGACTTCAGCACATGCAACTCGGCCTCGCTCATCGTGCCCTTCAGGCCAAGCAACAGCCGGTCGTTGAAGTGCGCCGGGTCGTACACACCGTCTTCATCACAGATCAGGGTGCGCGACAGCGCCGCCAGCTCCAGCAACCGATGCCAGTCGGCGTTGTTGCGCGCCAGTCGCGAGACTTCCAGGCCGAGCACGATGCCGGCGTGTCCCATGGCGACTTCGGTCACCAGGTGCTGGAAGCCGTCGCGGCCCGCGGCCTGCGCGCCGGACACACCTTGGTCGCTGTCGATGACGTGGATGCGCTCAATCGGCCAACCGAGGGCCACAGCGCGGTCGCGCAGCGCGTATTGGCGCTTGGTGCTCTCGGTGTTCTCGAACACCTGGCGCAGCGACGACTGGCGCACGTACAGGAATGCGTCCCGGCGCAGGTGGTCTGCGCCGATCTTCAGGGCGTGATCAGTAGGCATATTCCTCCTTCGACTGCGTCAGCAGCACCATGTTGGCAAGCAGGCGCACGAGTTGGGGGTCGTGCGTCACCGGGGATGGCGAGTGCGAAGCGCTCGCCGAGGGCAACGGTGTCGTTGGCGGCGTCTGCAGCAGCACGCTCAGGCCGCACCACATGCCATGGAACACGACGGCACCCAGTCCGTCGGGCCGCGCCTGTCCGCGCACGACTTGCTCGCGCAGCCCTTCGTAGGCTTCGGTGGCGTGCGCCGGCAGCGGTGGCGCCACGTGCCGGTGTGTCAGCGTTTTTTTTTGCGCGCAAGCGCGCGTTCGATGCTGCGAGGGTGCACCATGACACCCAGTCGCTGTTGCACCACTTGCGCCAGCGCACGCGCCTGAATCGGCGCGCCTTCGCGGTGAAGATCGTGGATCAGGCTCATCACCTCGGGTGTGAGCTTGTGTGCCGACTTGGGTCCACGCGGCCGAGGCAGCAGACCCGCCAGGCCGGCTTGCTCGAAGGCGGCTTCGGCTTGGTAGAAGGTCGGCCGCGACACGCCGAACAGCTCGGCAGCCTCGGCCTTGGTGACGCCGTCCTGACGGGCATGACGCAGCATCTCGTACTTCACCTGCAGCAGGTCGTTGGCGTCGAAGAAGCCTGCCACTTCGAACCACGGTGCGCGCACGCGTTCGGGCTGCGGATTGAGCATGCCCATCTCGCGCAGTCGATCGATCTTGGTCGGGCGTTTGGCCATGGGTGGGAAGGCAGTTAACGTGTAAACTATAATATGCCGCATACCCATTCATGTCAAGCGCCATTTTCCGAACGATGACGAGTGCCGTTACTTGAGTTATACGGAGAAGAATCGGAAGACAAGGAGGCAAGCCAACCTGACATGCGGCGTATCTGGCTTTACACATGCGGCGTAATTTGCTTAACGCGTGCGCCGCCGTGTCCGCTGACCCTTGGCGATCTCTTCGACCAGCGCTCGCAGATGCAGGAGATCGTCCGCGCGCAGCCATGAGCGGCCGGCAGAGCATTGAGTGAACGCGTCAGGTTCATCAACGTTGGTCCAGGACGCGAGCAGCGAGCGCAGTCGCCCCTGATCGTCGAAGAACATCACCCGGTCCTCGCCCCAGTTCTTCTTACGCGTGGCCAGGACGAAGCGTCGGCCACGCCAAGGGTGGAACGGGTGCGTGACCTCGAACTCTACGGATGCTCGATTGCCTGCATGGCGTGCAGTTCTCGTCCTACGAGAAGCCCAAGGTCGAGGCCGGGGTGCTGCTGGTGGAGCGCTGGATCCTGGCGCGCCTGCGCAACCGGCGCTTCTTCAGCCTGGGCGAGCTGAACACGGCGATCGCCGAGCTGCTGCAAGACCTCAACAACCGCCCCTTCAAGAAGCTCCCCGGCTGCCGCTCCAGCGCCTTTGAGACGCTGGACCGCCCGGCGCTGCGCCCGCTGCCGGCCACCCGCCTGGTCATCGCGCGCTTCAAGCGGGCGCGCGTGAACATTGACTACCACGTGGAGGTCGACGGGCATTACTACAGCGTGCCGCATCGGCTGGTACGCACCGAGGTGGAGCTGCGCATCACCGCCACCACGGTGGAGGCCTTCAGCGCCAACCGGCGCGTGGCCTGCCATCCCTATAGCGCGCGGCGCGGGGCACACACCACCGATCCCTCGCACATGCCCGCTTCGCACCGTGCCCACAGCGAGTGGACGCCGCAGCGCCTGATCGCCTGGGGCGAGCGCATCGGCGCGGCCTGCGCAGCCGTGGTGCGCTGGCAAATGGAGCACCGCCCGCACCCCGAGCAGGGCTACCGCGCCTGCCTGGGCCTGATGCGCCTGGCGCGCGAGTACGGCGCCGAGCGCCTGGAGGCGGCTTGCGCGCGGGCGCAGTCGATTCGCTCACCCAGCTACCGCAGCGTCAAGTCGATCCTCGCCAGCGGTCTGGATCGCCAGCAGCCGCTGGCTGCGCCCGCCCAGGCCGAGATGCCGCGGCATGAGAACGTGCGTGGCCCGGACTACTACCACTGAATCCCCTCAACCCTCCAACCTGTCCCAAGGAGAACACTTTGCTCAATGAACACACCCTGAACCAGCTGCGCAGCCTGCGCCTGGACGGCATGGTCCATGCGCTGCGAGAGCAGGCCATCAGCAGCGCGGCGGCGGCGCTGGCCTTCGAGGAGCGCCTGGCCCTGCTGGTGCAGCACGAGGTCGATTGGCGCGATGGCAAGCGGCTCGAGCGCCTGCTCAAGGCCGCCCGACTGAAGGTCTCGGGCGCCTGCATCGAGGACATCGATTGGCGCGCTTCGCGCGGCCTGGACCGCTCGCTGATCACCGCGCTGGCCTCGGGCGAGTGGCTGCGCCACGGCCACAACGTGCTGATCACCGGCGCCACCGGCGTGGGCAAGACCTGGCTGGCCTGTGCGCTGGCGCAGCAGGCCGCGCGCTCGGGCTTCTCCGTGCTCTATACGCGCGCCCCCAGGCTGCTGCAGGAGCTGCGCGTGGCCCACGGCGACGGCAGCCTGTCCAAGCGGCTGGCGCAGCTGGCGCGCATCGATTTGATCTGCCTTGACGACTTCGCCATCGCCCCCCTGGAGCCGGGGGAGCGCAACGACCTGCTGGAGCTGCTGGACGACCGCGTGGGCGCGCGCTCGACGCTGATCACCAGCCAGCTGCCGGTGTCGGCGTGGCACGAGTGGCTGGGCGATCCGACGCTGGCCGATGCGATCCTGGACCGCATCGTGCACGGTGCGCACAAGATCGCGCTCAAGGGCGAGTCGATGAGAAGGAGGGCCGCGTCATGAGCGCTTCGCGCAGTCTGAATGCCACCGGCCTGGCCTTGCACACGGCTTGCCCACCGCGGCGGTCGTTCGTCGCAAGCGACGCCCGCCGCCGTGGACAAGCCTGCCTCAAAGCCGGCCCACAAATCAATCGCCTTCGGCGCAGCGTTACCCACCCCGGCGCTGGCGCGCCAGCGTGGATAACGCCCCACGTTTCAGGCTGATCGTGGACGATTGAGATACCATCCACCCCGTTGCTCACGCACCCCCGCGACCGTCCACGATCATGCTGAAATGCCGTCCATGATCAGCTTGAAACGACCGTCCGCGATCGCTGAAATACGCAGAGTGAGAGCTACAAGGGGGCCGAATGGCCTCGCGAAAACGCACAAAACGAGCTGCTGATGCCGAGCCTCGTAGTCCCTGATCACGAAATCGCTGGTGGGGCGAAAGCCGAAAGCAGCTGGTTCTTCTGCTGAGCTTTGAGGATTTTTTCGACCACGGCTTAAAAACTCGCGAAAACGTACGAATTCCAGGTTAGCCAGTGCGAAAGATGGTCTTTCTGCTCAACGGCGAACGGGAGAATCACATTGGGTCAACACACCGAGGACATAGCTACCAAGCTTCTTGTCGCAGTCACTCAAGCTCTGTCCGCGCCATCGCCAAGTGTGCGCAGTCCGGCGTTTGCGGTGCAGCGAGCACTCGCAGCAACTCAGCATCCGTTTGGCCTGGAAAGCCTGGAGCAGTGGGTGACGCGTTTTGCCCTCATGAACGGTCGCGAATACAAACGATCGCTCGGCTGGGACATTGCCGACAACTGCTGGTCGGATACCGCGGACATATGCGTGAGCGGCGAGCAAATCCTCCTCGAGCTACTCGAATGGGTCGAACAAGGGTGGAATCTTTCAGGCGACGCCACGTCGGGAGATGACGGCATCACTGATTTGCCCGACTAGTCGTTGGGGAAGATGCCCACCACGTTGGTCCTGCGCTTGATCTCGGCGTTGAGGCGTTCCAGCGGATTGGAGCTGTAGATCTGGGCCCAGTGCGCTCTGGGGAAGGTCATGAAGGCCAGCACATCGTATTCGGCACTGTCCATGAAGGCGCTGAGCTTGGGGAGCCTGGCTCGCAGTTGGTCGGCCACGGGAGCCATTGATCCCGGGCGGCCTCGGCCGACACCATGCGCCGCTGGATCTTACCCGCATGCGCCAGGGCGGTTGCACATGAAGTGCACCCGGCAGCGCGGCCAAGTGGCCTTCAAGACCTTGGCAGATGCCATCTTGATGCCCTCATGGCTGTCGCTGATTGTGGGGCGACGTAGAAACTTGCAGAGCACTCCGCCGAAGCTCATGATTTCATTTATTAGTCACCGTTCCGATGAACGGAACCTATCTTATAATGCACAAGAAGGAGCGAGTTGCCGATCTTGCACTGACATGAGATTTCTTTTAGCCGCCCTATGATGCGTTCCGTTCAACGGATCCTTTCGGTCTTCGAGAGCTTCGCGCCGACCAAGACGACGCTGACACTGCAGGAAATCGCCGACCGGATCGAGTTGCCGAAGTCGACGGCTTTTCGCATCGTCGGAAGCCTCGAGCGAGCCGGATACCTGGTTCGGCTGGAGGACCAGCGCTACTGCCTCTCTTTCCGCTTCACCCGCCTTGCAGGCCTGGTCAAGAGCACGTTGGACATTCGGGAGATCGCGCGCCCGATCATGATGGAGCTGGCGGACAAGACGCAGGAGATGGTGGGAATTCACACCGTCGTGGGGCGTAACCGCGTATGTATCGACTCGTTGGCGACTGCTACGACGCAGCTGCGCACCGTCATACAGCCCGGCGAGCAATTTCCTCTCGTGGGGGGCTCCGGATCCAAGACGCTCATGGCCTACATGGCGCAGCAAGAGCTTGGCCCGATCCTGGCCGCCGCGGCACGGGCGAGCAAGCGCAGCCAGAGTGACTTGCTTGCGGAGCTTGAAAAGATCCGACGACAGGGCTATGCCGTATCTCATGGTGAGCGCCTGCTCGGCCTGTCGGCGATTTCCGCCCCCATCCTCGACATCAACGAGCAGGTACGGTATTGCTTGACCTTGAACGGTCCTTCGGTGCGCCTTCAGGTGCGCGAGACGGAGTTCATCACGCTGGTGCGACGCGCGGCGGCCGACATTTCGCTGCAGTTCGGCGCCCCGACAGGGCCTGCAATCCCAAGCCATTCCTCCTGAAGTCACGATGCCGCTATACGAACCGAGCTCTCGGCGCGAGATTCACCATCGCGTCATAGACATGCGCGCCTACTTGCGTGACGACGGACTTTATGACGTCGAGGCGCACCTGATTGACCGCAAACCCTTCCCGTTCCAGCGCCCCAGTTCTCCAGACCCGATTCCCGCCGGCCAGGCATTGCACGACCTCTGGATCCGCATGACCGTGGACAAGGACTACGTCGTGCAGGAGATCGCTGCGGCATCGGACGTGACGCCATGGAGCCTGTGCAAGCAAGCCGAGGACACACTGTCTGTCCTGGTCGGGGAGCGGATCGCGCGCGGCTGGTCGGCCAAGGTCAAAGAGCGGCTTCGCGGCGCCGCGAGCTGCACCCACCTGATGGAAATGCTGATCCCCATGGGCACGACAGCGCTGCAGGGCATCCGGGGCTTGAATCCGGAGCGGGTCCGCACTATCGGCGCCGACGGCACCCCGACGAAGATCGACAGCTGCTTCGCCTACGGCCGGCAAAGGGAAGTGGTGAAGCTGCTGTGGCCGGAACACCACCGGCCGCCCGAGGGCTCCTGAACAAGGTCGGCGACTCTCGGACCGGTCGTCGATTCCAGCCAGCGCCCCCCGGGCCGGCCGTACAGGTATCATCTGCACGTTTAATGCAGATGTTCAACACACGGCCCCCCATATGATGCGTTCGGTTCAACGGATCCTCGCGGTATTCGAGAGTTTTACTGCCACGAAGACGAGTTTGACCCTGCAGGAGATCGCAGACAGGATCGAACTACCGAAGTCGACCGCTTTCCGCATCGTCCGCAGTCTTGAGCAATCCGGCTATCTTGTTCGCCTCGCGGACCAGCGCTATTGCCTATCTTTCCGCTTCACCCGACTCGCGGGCCTTGTCAAGAGCACTCTCGACATTCGAGAGATCGCGCGTCCCGTCATGACGGATCTGGCCGAGAAGACCAAGGAGACGGTCGCAATTCACACCGTCGTCGGCCGCAACCGGGTTTGCATAGACGCGGTCGCGACTTCGGCATCCCCCTTGCGCAGCGTCATTCAACCGGGTGAGCAGATGCCACTCCAGGGAGGTTCTGCGTCGAAGACCTTGATGGCGTTCATGACCAAGAGCGAGCTCTCTCCGATCCTGCCTTCGGTTGCTCGCGTCACCAAGCGTACGCAGTCCGACTTGCTTGCGGAACTTGCGACCATTCGCCAGTGCGGTTATGCGATTTCCCACGGCGAGCGGTTGCTGGGCCTTTCAGCGATCTCCGCCCCCATCTGGGACATCAATGAACAGGTGCGCTACTGCATCACCGTGAACGGGCCGTCCGTGCGCATCCAGATGCACGAGAAGGAGTTCATCAAGTTGGCGAAACAGGCGGCGGCCGAGATCTCACTTCAATTCGGCGGCAAGGGCGAACTCGCCGCCGGCTGAGGGCCCATTCAGAACAGAGCGCCGATCATTCCCCCCTCGACCGCCACGGTCGACCCGGTGACGAAGCCGGCCTGCATGGAGGCCAGGAAGGCAATGACACCGCACAGCTCCTCCTGGCTGCCCATTCGGCCCAGCGGCGTGAGTTTCTTGCGATAGGCGGCCTGGGCCTCGGTGTACGCCGACGCCCCGGTGCGATGCGACGTGTCTATGAGGGCAGGCGCCACGCAGTTGACCGTGATGCCTTTGGGACCGAGTTCATTGGCCAGCCCCTTCATGTAGGCGGTGACACCCGCGCGGAACACGGTGGACAGAGCGTGGACCGCCATAGGCTGCTTGGCGGAGGCCGAGGTGACGGCGATGATGCGCCCCCACCCTCGATCCAGCATCTGCGGCACCACGCCATTGACGACCTCGATGACGCCCCAAAGCTGGCTGCGGTAGGCCTCGTCCCATCGCGCCTGCTCCGTTTCTTCGAGCGTGTCACGCAGCGGGTTGGGAGGCCGACCGCTGACCAGGACAACGATGTCGGCGCCTCCGTGCTCCCTCAGCTTCTCCGCAAGGCGCTCCACGTCCGCTCGATCGGTCATGCTGCCCGCCACCGTGATCGCCCTGACGCCGTGCCTTTGCTCGATTTCCTGGGCCACGGCGCGCAGCTTCTCCTCGGTGCGAGCGAACAGCACGACGTTTGCACCCTCCGCGGCCAGGGCATGGGCGATGTTCCTGCCCATGCCTCCACTGGAGGCTGTCACGAGCGCCAGCTTTCCTTTGATTCCTAGATCCATACGCTTTCCTCTTAAGTCCTTCCAATGGTTCCAACCAATGAAACTTGTAGCGAGAGACGAAACCAATGATACCATTGCTTCTGTGCCACCGACAACCGACGGATAAGGCCCGTAAGCGTGCTCGCGCTGCGTTGTTCTGACGGAAGCGAGCGCATTTCATCCCTTTTACATGAGCGAGACACGAACATGGATAATTCAACTGATCGCGGTCCTGGCTGGACCGCTTCGAAGAGACTGGACGGCAAAGTCGCGGTCGTCATTGGCGCAGGGCAAAGCCCCGGCGAAGGATTGGGCAACGGCCGGGCCGCCGCCATTCGATTCGCGCGCGAGGGCGCCCGCGTGCTGGCCGTCAACCGCTCCATCGACTCGGCCGAAGAGACGGCCGAGATGATCCGCAAGGAAGGCGGCGAGGCGATTGCCTTCAAGGCGGACATCCAGCGCGAAGCGGACATCATCGCCGCGATCACGGAAGCCAAGCGTCGCTGGGGATCGCTGGATGTCCTGCACAACAACGTGGGCGTGAGTCTCGGCGGTGGCGACGCCGACCTGATGGAGATCACCGAGGAGCGGTTCGACAACATCTACCGCACCAACCTGCGCGGCACCGCCTTCACCTGCAAGCACGCGCTCGCCATCATGCGCGAGCAGCGCTCGGGCTCGATCATCAACGTCGGCTCCGCCGCCGCGGTCGGCCTGTATCCGTACGTCGCCTACAAGGCGACGAAGGCCGGCGTGAACGCGATGACCGAGCAGCTTGCCCTGCAGAACGCGAAGTTCAACATCCGCGTCAACTGCATCATGCCCGGCCTGATCGGCACCCCCATGGCGGTCGAGACCCGCTCGCGCCAGTTCAACAAGTCGCGTGAAGATCTCAACGCCGAGCGCAGCGCCAAGGTGCCCCTGGGACGCCAGGGTACGGGCTGGGACGTTGCGAACCTGGCGCTGTTCCTCGCCTCCGAGGAGTCGAGCTTCATCACCGGCGAGTGCATCCTGGTGGACGGCGGCCGCGTCTTGAATCGCATCTGAGCTCCGCTATGAAGCCCCCCCGCTCCGGGGTTGCCTTCATAGCCATGGCTCAATCGGCATAGGGGCCCCCCAGCAATAGGAGGCGCCCCTGCCACACCACCGGGCATGCGGGCCCGCACCCGGCGGTTCGAGAGTTTGAGGTCATGAGAGCCGGGGTATCCCCATCCGGTCGAAGTAGGCAACGGTCAGCACACTGTTGAGCAACATGGCGCTGTTGCGCCAGGAGTGCGCACGACGCGGTGAAAGCCGCGCGTGCGTACGTCCAGGCGGGCAAGCGCGTGGTTGTAGACGTGGACCTGGCCAAATTCTTTGACCGGGTCAATCACGACATTCTTGTCGACCGGCTCAGGCGGCGCATTCCGGACGAGGCCGTCCTACGGCTCATCCGAGCGTATCTGAACGCCGGGATCATGGACGGGGTGAAGGTGGAACGCCAACAGGGCACGCCGCAAGGCGGTCCGCTGAGCCCGTTGATGGCTAACGTGCTGTTGGACGAAGTGGACAAAGCGTTGGAGGCGCGGGGCTACAGCTTCGCGAGGTATGCCGATGACTGCAATGTCTACGTCAGCAGCATGAAGGCAGGCGAGCGGGTGATGGCGTGGCTCAGGACGCTGTACGGCAAGCTGAAGCTTCAGATCAATGAAGCCAAGAGTGCTGTGGGTAGCGCCTTCGGGCGCAAGTTCCTGGGGTACGCGCTGTGGGTAGCCCAGGGCCGCGAGGTGAAATGCAAGGTGGCCGACAAGGCACTGGCGAACTTCAAAGCCCGGGTCCGGCAACTCACGGGGCGCTCGGGCGGGCGCAGCATGGAGCAAGTGGTGGAACAGCTCAGGCCTTACCTGCTGGGTTGGAAGGCGTACTTCGGACTGGCGCAAACACCACAAGTCTGGCGCAGGCTGGACAAATGGTTGCGCCACCGTCTACGAGCGATTCAGCTCAAACATTGGAAGCGGCCACGGACGATCTACCGGGAACTCAAAGCGCTTGGTGCGGATGATGATGTTGCCAAACGGGTGGCGCTGTATGGCCGCCGCTGGTGCCCGGTCGGAACCTTCATCGCACAGCCGCCGCATCTACGCCGCTTCGCTTTGGTCACAAGAGCTTTGCGGATCGATGCCCGCTCGCCCTGCTCGGCGTCGCCTTCTATGCAGTTTTTGTCCATCGGCTCACGATTTACGCTCCACGCTTCCTCCCCACACTCGGTCACCCTCATGCAGTTGCGCTTCACTTCACTCACTGTGACCAGCTCGTGGCGGGACTTGCACCCGCAGGTTCGCGCCCATGCTGGGCGCACATCGCGGTAGGGACGCCTGTTACCAGGCGTCCCTCCGCACAGATCCCGGCGCGCGATCCACGCATGATGCTCCTGCCTTGGGTGGGCAGCATCGAAGCGCGCGTCTGGCGAAGATGAAGAATGCGGGCCCGAAACAGCCATTCGTCAGCCAGACGGCCAATCTTCGGGCGATCGCGCTGACCGTGGCGCCGAAGCGCTCTGCCCCAAAGGTCGGCGAGGTTGTCCATTGCCCTGAGTCCAGGGCAGCAGGCCCAGAGGCAACGGGACCCGTCGGACCACTCTCACAACCGCATAAGAACAGATTTCGTCTGGGTGTATGCCTCGATCGTCTCCGGCCCCATTTCACGGCCAAAACCGGACTGTTTGTAGCCTCCGATCGACATTACGGGATCGGTTTCCGCATAGGTGTTGATCCAGACGCGGCCCGATTTCAGGGCGCGCGCCACCCTGTGCGCCCGACTGACATCCCGCGTCCAGACGGCCGCGGCCAGGCCGTACTCCGTGTCGTTGCCCTTCAAGATAGCGTCATCCTCGTCCTTGAACGGGATGATCGACAGCACCGGTCCGAAAATCTCCTCCTGGGCAATCCTCATGCCGTTCGACACACGGCAGAAGACGGTAGGCTGGACAAAATAGCCCACGTCGCCAAAGCGCGTGCCTCCCAGCACCAGTTCTGCCCCATCGCGTCGGCCCGCCTCGACATAGGACAGCACCCGCTCCATCTGCCTTTCGGAAATCAAGGGGCCAAGCTGAGTGTCCTGCACCAGCGGCGATCCCATTTTGTAACCAGACGCGATCTTTGCCACCCGCGCAGTGACCTCGTCGTGCAGGCTTTCGTGGACGAAGAGCCGCGTACCTGCGGAGCAGATCTGCCCGGAGTTCCTGCAGAACGCCACCACGGCGGTCTCGATCGCCTTATCCAGGTCTGCGTCGGGGAAAATGATGTTAGGTGACTTGCCGCCAAGCTCCAGCGTCACCTTCTTCATGTTGCCGGCGGCCGCCTGCATGATCTGCCGGCCCACCCCGGTAGAACCTGTGAACGCGATCTTGTCCACGTCCGGATGCTCCGCCATGGCTGCGCCCGCCGTGGCGCCGAATCCCGGAACAATATTCACGACCCCCGGAGGCAGTCCTGCCTCCTGTATCAATTCCCCCAGTCGCAACGTTGTCAGTGGAGACTGCTCGGCCGGCTTCAGAACAGCCGTATTGCCACACGCCAGTGCCGGGGCAAGCTTGGTGGCGGCCATCACGATCGGGACATTCCAGGCATTGATGAGTGCGCACACACCCATCGGCTCGCGCAACATGTAGATGAAGCGGGAGGCGTCGGAGGGATTGGTGGTGCCCTGGATCTTCGTCGCCCAGCCAGCGTAATAGCGAAAGAGCTCCGCTGCCGAGGCGACCCGCCCAATGGTGGAGGCCACGGGCGCACCCATGTCCAGTGACTCGAGCACGGCCAATTCTTCAGCATGCTGCTCGATGGCATCGGCAATCTTCAGCAGGTAGCGCGTGCGCGCATGAGGCGAAATGCCTGCCCATGACGGTGCCTCGAAGGCGCGTCGGGCAGCCGCTACAGCGGCGTCGATGTCGGCACGATCGGCCTCGGCAACCTCCGTCAGCGTTTGCTCGGTCGCGGGGTCGATGGTCTTGAATGTCTTGCCCGAAACGGCATCAACCCACTCGCCGCCAATCAGCAGGCGCTTTGGGCCGCGCCGCAACCATTCCAGTGCCTGGCGATGGCCAGGTGTCATCGCAGCCTCGCTGCCGGGTGCGCTTTGAGAAATTGACATGTGTTGATCCTAGATTGGTTGATGAACTGATTTGTGAGTGCCTGCATCACGACGACCCAGGTCTACTGCTTTTCCACACCAAGCTCAGTCACGAGCTTGTGGTTGTGCGCCACTTCACGCGCCAGGAACTGGTTGAACTGTTCTCCAGTCAAGTCCATCGCTTCCATACCGTCATTGCGGAAGCGCTCCTTCATCTCCTTGCTGGAGACGGCGCTGCGCAGAGCAGCCGATAGGCGCTGCACAACGTCGCTCGGCGTTCCCGCTGGCGCGACGAGACACAGCCAGGTGTAGTAGCTGTAGTTGGATACGCCCTGCTCCGCGATCGTCGGGACATCGGGCAGCGCCGCAACCCGTGCAGCCGATGTCACGCCCAGTACCCTCAACTGCCCCGCCTTGATCTTGGCACTGCTGCTGCCATAAGCCTCCAGGATCATGTCTACGCGCCCGCTCATCACGTCAGGCATCGCGGCGGCATTTCCCTTGTACGGTACGTGCATGACCTTCACGTCGACCTGCCGCAATAAGCGCTCTGCCGCGAAATGCGGCACCGTGCCCACCCCGGCCGACGCATAAGACAGCTTGCCGGGATTGGCCTTTGCGCGCGCAACGAAGTCCGCCATCGTCTTGTCAGGCTGCGTGGGCGCGACCACCATGAGAAACGGGGACCGGCCCATGATCCCAATGCCGGTGAAGTCCTTCAGGAGGTCGTACCCAGGATCCTGGCGCACCGCCATCTGCTGCGCAATCGTACCTGCCGCGGCCAGCAGGGTATAGCCATCTGCGGGTGCCGTCTTGACAGCGCGGATGCCGATCAACCCGTCGCCACCGGCGCGGTTCTCGACAACGACCGATTGCTTCAGGTAGTCGCCCATGTGCTGGGCGACCAGACGCGTGACGACGTCCGTCAAACCTCCGGGCGCCGTGTTCACGATGATGCGCACCGGCCGCGTCGGAAACGGATCCGCCGCGAAGGTGGAATGGGCACCGACCAGCGCCAGCATGGCGGCGCCCAAGTGGCGTAATATCGATTTTTTCATAGAGGCAGTCTCCTGATTTGCTGATGAAAGCTAAGCCGACTTGAACTTGATACCCGACATGGCCTCGTAAAGCCGTGTCATTTCTTCTATGCTTGTGCCCCCTCCGAGCTCGTTGGCACCCGCCTCGAAGAGGCTGCGCGCCGCGTTCGAAATCATCATCGGCGCCCCAGAAGCAATGCCCAGCCCAGCCGCCAGCTTCAAGTCCTTGACCATCAACTGAATCTGGAAATTTGACAGAGCCGCCCCCGACACGAGCACCGACGAGATTTTTTGCAGCGCAGCACTCCAGCCTGAGCCCTTGTTGAGCACCTCGGACATGACCTTCAACTCCAGGCCGTACTTGAATCCGGCCGCGACGCACTCGTAGGTCACAGCCCGGCAGGCTGCGGCGACAGCATTGTTGACAAGTTTGACCACGTGTCCGTTGCCAACCTGGCCGCAATAAACAACGTTCGGGCTGATGGACCGGAGGATGCCTTTCACCTGGGCATAGGCGTGTGGATCGCCCCCGGGCATGATCGCAATCGTTCCCGAAGCGGCGCTCTGCGGAACACCGGTGACCGGTGCATCGACCATGGCGACACCCATCGCCTGCAATTCAACGGCGAGGCGCCGTGTCTCGTCGGGCGCACCACTGGTCTGGTCCACGACGATACTGCCCTCGGACAAGCCTGCCGACAGACCATCCTGCCCGAACAGCGCTTCGCGAACATGCGCCGACGTCGGCAGGCACATCATGATCACGTCACAGGCCCGGGCCAGCGCCGGCAGGCTCGGAGCGACCACCGCGCCCTCGGCCTCGAACTGCTTGGCGACGTCAGGACTGGCATCGTAGACGTGCAGCTTGCGGGATTGCATCAGCCGCCGCGCCAGCGCACCGCCCATGGCGCCCAGTCCGACGTAACCTACCCGTAAACTGTCGAGGTCTCGCGAGACCGGCTGCACGCTCGAGGCATCGACCGTCTCGACAGGCGACGCCAGGCGCGTCGCTGCCATCGATTCGATCAGCCCGATCATGTCCTCCAGACGAGCCTTGTCGCCCAGTGTGTTGGTGCCGATCTGCAGCAGGCCGCGCACGATGCTGGTAACGGGCATGGGCGCACCCACATCCATCCCCAGCATGACTGCCTGATCCACATCCTTGAGCATCAGCGACAGCGCGAAGTTGGTTGACGACTTGCCTTGAGCAATCGCCGGCAGCATCTTTTCCGTCGTCTGGTTGCGTGCTCCTCCCTTATTGAGCACGTCGGTCATGCACTCCAGTGATAGCCCTGCCTTCCTGCCCATTGCGACGAGCTCCAGTGTGCCCAGCCGGCAACCTGCGTTCATAGCGTTATTGACCATCTTCATGGCTTGGCCATCGCCCACCCGCGTGCCGCAACGGTAGACCGTCTGCGTAATGGCCTGCAGGACGGGAAGCGCTCTCTCATACACGTCGTCCGGACCCGCGACCATGAGGATGGCACTGCCTTGTGCAACAACATGGGGGCTGGCGGACACAGCTGCGTCCAGCATCGCCACGCCGCGCTCGGCAAGCTGCACGGCCATCGCCCGAGTCTCACTCGGCACGCCACTGGTCTGGTCGACCACGAGCTGGCCCGCTGAAAGCCCTTCAGCCAATCCACCGGGTCCAAAGATGGCTTGGCGTACATCGGAACTGCGCGGCAGGCACAGCAAGACCACCTCGCTCTGCCTAGCCAATTCCTTCGCCGTCGGCGCAACCCTCGCGCCGAGCTTCCTGAACTCCTCAACGGCTACCGCGTTGATGTCCCAGACGCAGAGTTCGTGCTCTCGCAGAAAACGCCGCGCGAGCTCACTACCCAGAGCGCCCAGTCCAATGTATCCGATCTTCATTTCCGAATCGCCTCCAATACTTCGCTCAAAAAGCCTGGCCTCAAGGACTCAAGCTGGGAATGCATTCCTATGCTCTTGCTTTTCTCCACTTGGTATGCCGGGTCTCGGAAACTGCCGCTCCAGTCACCGCGTCACTTCCATGGCAGGTCTAAATCGCACAGCAATTTCGCAGGTTGAGGCTCAAGTGCGGAGGAGCAAGGCCGCAACCTGGCGCCGAACGCCTTCAGGCTCATGAAGAAGCCGGGCCCGGCACGTCAACCTGGACATTGAACACAGCGCCGTTCCTCTTGCGTGCGATCAGCTCGTCGAGCGTGCCGCGATAGACAGTGCAAAACAGCTGACGCCCGTCCGCTCCCCCCAACGTGCAGGAAACGGCTCGACCGTCGAACGCAATGATGTCCGTGATGGTCCCGCCGTCCAGAACACGAAGGAACTCGCCCGTATTGAAACAGCCGACCCAAATCGCACCAGCGGCGTCGGCGCAGATCCCGTCGGGCTCACGCGTTCCCAGATCGGCAAAGATGCGACGATTGCCGAGTTTTCCTTCTTCGTCGATATCAAAGGCTGTCAGCCGCCCAAGCCAGGTCTCCGCCACGACCAGGGTCTTTCCCTCATTGATGATCACCGATCCGTTCGGGAAGTCCAAACCCGTCGCCGCAACGCTGATCGACCCGTCGCGATCGACCCGATGAAGGTCCGTCAGCGCCCTTGGCTCGCCAGCGTCGTAGTCATAGCCGAAGTTGCCGACATAGATCCGGCCGTGCCGGTCGACGGCAAAGTCGTTGACGTCGCCCGAAGCCATCCCGGAGAGATCGGCGTATTCCGCAATGGAATTGCCAACGATCCTCATCAGCTTGCGGTCCTTGGAGGATACGACGATCAGGGTGCCATCCGGCAAAAAGCCAAGGCCCGACGGCCGATGCGGGACTTCGCAGATCTTCTGCCGACTGCCGTCCGGGTCAAGAGCGTAGACGGTGTGGTCGAAGACATCCGAAACCCAAAGCCGATTCGCGTGCCAACGCGGCGCCTCGAGGAAGATGAAATCCTCGGCGAAAAGCGAAGGATGGTGTTTCGTCATGTGCTCCTCCAGATCGTTTTCAGGCCAAGGCATCATGGCGGCGCGTTCCGGCCGGCTGTCCGAGCGGCCGTGAGTCGGTCTTACCAGCCGCCATCTATCTGGATGTTCTGGCCCGTAATCAGGTCGGACTGCGGGGAGGACAAGAAGACGGCGAGGTTGGCAATATCGACTGCCTCGATCCGCCGTTTGAGGCTTTGGTTCTCGAGGATCCAGTTGTGATATTGCTCGCGGGTATCAGCGCGGTCGCGGAACTCCGCCTCCGAAATCACCGCACCGGGAGAAATGCCGTTCACGTTGACGCCGTGAGCACCAAGTTCGCGCGCCAGGCCCTTGATCAGACCGAACATAGCGCCCTTCGAGGCGATGTAGGGCACGTAACCATCCCAACGGCCGGTGAGCGTCAGCGAAGTCACATTGACAATCTTTCCGTACTTGCGTTCCTTCATAGCCCGGCTGCAGGCGCGTGCCAACACGAAGGCTGCAGACGAATTGATCCGGACCTGATCCTCATATTCCTCGATCGAAAACTGCTCGAAAGGCTTCATGATGACGAGGGCCGCGTTGTTGACAAGGATGTCGATCCCGCCCACTTCGTCCGCCAAGTCGGACACCGATGCTTCGGTAGCCGCCAATTTGTTCAGATCGCAGCCGAAATACCGCACATCCTTGGCTAGCTGGTCCAGCGTGGCCTGAGCGCCCGGGATGCCCGGGCGGTCGAGTGCGATGACTGCGGCGCCTTCTTCGGCAAATCGTGACACCATCGCGCGCCCGATTGTGCCCAAAGCACCCGTGATAAGAACCTTCTTTCCTGATAGCTGAGCCATTGTTGACCTTTCCTTCGATCTCTGTTGCCTTGTCCCGACGTCGACGACGCCAAATACATCTGGATAGTCTCTCGTATCCCCATCGGAAATTATACGCAGGTTCCACCAGATGTCATAGGTTTCACTCACCGAAACCATTTTGGGGCGCGCCGGCACGGAAAATCTATCGAGTGATCCGCGCTTTGAGCCGCTTGAGAGGACGTTGCGCGTTACCGGGCGGAGCGAAGCGGGCAGGTGAGCGCGATCAGTCCGGAAATGTCTGCCGCGCCATCGATGAGGCGGCACTCACGTGCGAGGCGGTCGTACTGCGCTTTGCCGATCGGAGCCACGTCGCCCAGCGGTGCGAGCCTCGATGCCAGCGTGTCGTAGTCCAGCATGAATTCCTGGCCCGTTCCCTCGAGGCAATGGGCTATGCCATCCTTGGTGAAGATCGTCACGCGAGGCGCGAACAGCGGCTGAGTATGGGACGGCACCACGCGCACTCTTGCCATCATTTCGGACAGGCCCGCGGGGTCTGGCTCGCCGATCCGGCGCACGACATCCTTGGTGACAGGAAAGCCGCGGGTGAGAACGGCATGCGCAGCATAGTAATGAGGCCGCTCGCGGCCCGGAGCCAGGTCCGTGCGGCGTGATGGGAACGCTGGGCTAGGGTACTGGGTCTCCAGCCAGTTCACCACGCATTCGATTCGGGCGACGTCTTCCGGTCGGATGTCGTCGCGCTCACAGAGCGCCGCGGTGACATCTACGTGCGCGACGTTGTAACCGGGGGTGGAGTAGACGCGAAACAATGTCTCAAGCAGCCGCCACTGAGCGCCCAGGCCATCGGTGATTCGGCCGAGGTCGGCGAGCAGCTCGCCGGTAAAGCTGTAGGTGAGCCGCCCTTCCCTCGATCCAGCGTACGAGTGGTAGAAGCCTGCAGGTCCTTCCAGAACCGACTCGGCCGAGGGAAGTCCCTGCCGCGCCAGGGCAACGGCCAGCAGCGCATTGCGCACCGCCGCGCCCTCGCGCATGGCGCGCCCGCCGCCGCGGGCGCATTCCAGGTTCCCCGAGGCAAGATTCACACACTGTGCGATCGCGCCGTGGACCTCGTCTGCCGACAGCCCCATGATCTTGGCCGCCGCCACGGCGGCGCCGAAGATGCCGAAGACCGGACCGGCGTGGAAGCCGCGCGCCATCACCGTCGGAACGAAGTCCGACGCCATGCGAAGCATAACTTCGTAGCCCGCCACGACGCCCGTCAGGAACGTTCGGCCCGAGCAGCTCGTCGTTTCGGCGGCCGCCAGCGCCGCCGGCAAGACTGCACACCCCGGATGCGTGACCATGCGAAAGGTGTCCCACTTGCCCCCCGCTGAGCATCATTTCGGCGTTCACGAAAGCTGCACCCGCTCGCGTAAATCGCCGGCCGTCCACCAGGGCTGTGCAACGCCCCCCGGACTCCTCCTCCTCCACCAGCCGGATGGCCAGTCGGGTCTCCGGCTGGTCGTGTCCCATGAGTGCGGACGAAAGACCCTGGAGAAGCACGCCTCGGGCCCGGTCCAGGACCTCGTCAGGCAGTTGCTCGTACGAGAGGCCTGCGACCCAGTTCGACAGCCGGCGACTGATGCTTTCCATTTCCCGCCTCAGGGTAACGATGTCGTGCCGCCGTCGACGGCGACGCTTGCGCCATTGATATAAGAGGCCGGCGCGGAAGCCAG
The DNA here is from genome assembly GCF_005503345.1 of Ramlibacter sp. 2FC. Classification (NCBI taxonomy): domain Bacteria; kingdom Pseudomonadati; phylum Pseudomonadota; class Betaproteobacteria; order Burkholderiales; family Comamonadaceae; genus Ramlibacter; species Ramlibacter sp. 2FC. The sequence continues at coordinate 42,585 of NZ_SCMM01000001.1, read as the reverse complement.
GAACACCGCCGTGGCTGCGACATCCCGCGGAGCCCCGTAGCGTCCCAGCGGGATGCTCGACGCGGCCTCGGCGCGGATTTCCCCGACAGACTTACCGGATGCAGCCGCCTTGACTTCCAGCTGCGCTGAAAGCCGCTGCGTTTCGGTGGCGCCGGGATTGATGACGTTCACGCGGACGCCCTTGGGGCCCCAGGCCTTGGCAAACGCTGCGGAGACCAGCATGAGCGCGGCATTCGCGGCTCCGCCAGCCATGTGCGTCACGCTTGCCACTTTTCCGCCCGTCCCGACGATGTTCACCACCGCGCCTGTGCCGCGGGCCGCCATGCGCGGCACGACGGCGTCCATGGCGTGGACATACGGCAGGTATTTGTCCTGCATCGCCGCGAGCCAGCGCTCAGAGTCGGTGCTGTCGGGGGTGTGATGCCGCGCGGCTCCCGCCGAGTTGATCAAGACGCCGATCGGCCCCACTGCGGCCTCGATGCGTCCCACGGCCGCATTCAGCGAGGTGGCGTCGCGCAAATCCACGCACTCGGCGTGAGCCTGGATGCCTTCGGACTGGAGCGAGTCAACGGCCGCTGCCAGAGTCACCGGATTTCGTGCGGCGATCGCGACGCGTGCTCCCTCGCGCGCGAAGGCGCGCGCGCATTCGAAGCCAATTCCCTTGCTACCGCCCGTGATGAGGACCACGGTTCCTCGTAGTTGGAGATCCACGCGTCTTGCGTTCCTGGCGGTTTATCTGAAATATGAGTGCGCCGGAGCGCTGCTGGGTGACTGCCGCAGATTTCGTGCAAGGCACTCGAGAATTCCAGCTTTGGCTGTCCGCGCCATATACGGTCTCCCCGGCATACAGGTCATCCGAGGTCTGGATCGAAAGGGTCCGCCCGGCGTTGTCATGCGCTGCCGGGCAGGACGGTGCGAGTGGCTTACACCCGTTCGATCAGGTAGCCGCCGATTCGCTGAAGCCCATCATCGCCTTGACCTCGAGGTACTCCTCGAGGCCGAAAACACCCATTTCGCGGCCGTTGCCCGACTGCTTGTAGCCGCCCATCGGGGCCGCGGTGTTGCTGGGCGCGCCGTTCAGGAACACGCGCCCGGCCCGGAGCTGGGCGGCGACGGCGTAGCCCCGCTGCGGGTCACGCGTGAACACGTACCCGCCCAGGCCGTAGACCGTCCCGTTCGCGATCTCGATCGCCTCGGCTTCGGTGGCATACGTCATGACAGCGAGGACGGGGCCGAAGATTTCCTCCTGCGCGATCGTCATGGCCGGACTCACGTCCGAAAAGACCGTTGGCTTGACGTAGTAGCCTTGCTCGAGCCCGTTCGGACGCCCCACACCCCCGCAGACCAGTTTGGCGCCTTCGTCGATGCCGATCTGGACGTACTTCTGAACCCTTTCGAATTGAGCCTTGTTCACCACGGGGCCCATCGTGGTCGAGGGATCCTGCGGGTCACCCACTCGGACCTTCGCCACTTCCTGCTGCAGGAGGCGAAGCAGCTCGTCCCGCTGCTCCTTGTGCACCAGAATACGCGTCGGGGCGTGGCATGACTGACCGGTGTTCGTGAACGCCCGCACGACATTCCATCGTGCAGCGGCTTCCAGGTCGGCATCGGGCAGAACGATGTTGGCGGACTTCCCACCCAGCTCCTGGGCAACACGCTTGACAGAGGGCGCGGCAGCCTCCGCCACCAGGATGCCAGCACGCGTCGAGCCCGTAAAGGTAACGAGGTCGATGTCGGGGTGCTTGCAGATCGCATTGCCGACGGTCGGACCATCCCCGACAACCAGGTTGAAAACGCCAGCCGGAACGCCCGCCTCGTGCAGGATCTCGGCCATCACGATCGCGGTGATCGGCGTGAACTCGCTGGGCTTGACGATCGAGGTGCAGCCCGCGGCGATCGCCATGGACAGCTTGGTCGCAATCAGCTGGGCAGGCCAGTTCCAGGCGGTGATCAGGCCGCAAACGCCGATCGGTTCGCGACGAATGATGTTGACACCCTCGCGGGTCTCGAATTCGTAGTCCTTCAGGGTTGCGATGGCCTGCTTGAACGAGTCCATCGCCGCCCCGGTCATGCCGCGATTGCTCCTCGGCGCGCCCAGCTCGGCTGTGATGGCGTCGGCGACATCGGCTTCACGCGCCGAAAAGGCCGCCACGATCGCTTGCAGCAAGTCGATCCGCTCTTCCTTCGTCGTTCGGCTGAAGGAATTGAACGCCCTTCGCGCCGCCTTCGCCGCGCGGTCCACATCCTCAGTGCCCGCGAGGGCGACAGTGGCGAACACCTTCTCTGTCGCAGGATTGATCAGCTCGAACGGCCTGGACGTGATGGGCTCTACCCATTGGCCGTCGATGTAGCACTTCCCGTAATTCTTCATGCCTATCTCCTTAAACTTGTGAAACGATGGCCCACCCGAGCTCTTCGAGCCTGCGCGCACTGAGCTCCAGGGCCTCATCTGGGTCATTCGCAATGATCTCCAGGATGGGCCTGCGCTTGAACCCGATTTCCCGTAGGGTGGCCGGGATGGGCGCGAAGTCAACCGTGCCCAGCCCGACCGCGTCATGGCGGTACAGCGTCTGGTTCGTGTCCGAAACGTGGACGACGCGAAGACGCGGCGCGCACAGCTTCAGAGACGCGCAGACGTCTTCCTTGACAAAGTGTCCGTTGGCCACGTCGTAAACAACCCCGATCCGCTCGTCCCCGTACTGCTCGATGGCCACCAGCAGCTCCACGATACCAGGCAGGAAGGCGAAGGGCATGTTCTCGACAAAGATGGCCGTGCCGACGTCGTCGGCCAGCGGAACCAGCTGGCTGAGGGCCTGGTGGAAGTATTCCACGAGCGGCGCCTTAGGCATGGGGAACAAGGGGTTCGCCTTCCCGGGCCCGATCACCACGCCCTCGGCCCCGATGTCCCCGGCGAGCTCGACGACCTGGCGCAGGATGCCCATGGTCATTTCGCGCATCTCGGTCGTGGCCGCCGCGATGTTCAGGTCGATGTTCGGCATGTTGAGCGTTGTCACGCTCAACCCATTGCCGACCAGGTAGTCTTTGAGCTCGCGCCGTGCGCGCTTGTCCGTATGCGCCGGCCACAGATGTCCCGGGTACATCATCAGCTCGAACTCGCGGAATCCGCGTTGTGCAAGACGCTCTACGCAGTCCCGTACCGGGTACTGAAGGGTATACGAATAGGTATTCGCTGCGAAGTGAGATTCGGATAAGTTGGATGTCATGTGACCGCGCGGCAGCAATGGGGATTAGTCGAGGGTGGCAGCTGCGCCATTCTGCGCCTTGTCTTCCGCGGCCGCTTGCGGATGAGTGGGACCGAAGGCTCCCGACCGTTCCAAGCGGGCGATGTCGCTCGGCGTGAAGCCCAGGTGCTCGGAAAGCACGCTGTCGCGATGTTCGCCCAGCCTCGGGATGCGCGGCGTGTGCTCCGGCTTCTCGAACCAGGCCGTATTGGCCGGAAGGGTGAATCTTCCCCCGATGCCGTCGTCAACCTCCCACAGAGCACCACGCTCTCGGAGGTAGCTGTCCTTGATCACTTCCTTCATTCCGAGAATGGCGGCCACGGGAACATCCACCTCCACCAGCTTCCGGGTGATCTCTTCTCGCGTGTGCGCGCGCGTGAAGGCCTCGGTCATGGCATGCACTTCTTGCTGCCGTTTCGCCCGCTCCACGTACGTGGCATAGCGCGGATCCGTGCCGAGTTCGGGTTGACCCATTGCCACGCAGAACCGGCGCCAGAAGTCATCCCGGTTGACGCCGATGTTGACCGCTCCGTCCGAAGCCGGGAAAGCGCCGTAGGGAATCCCGTGGAAGTTGTTCGACCCTGAAAATTCGGACACCGCCTCATCTTCGACCTGTGCTCGACCCATGGCCACCGATACCATGGGCAGCATGCATTCGACCAAGCCGAGATCGATCAGCTTGCCGATGCCATGCCGCTCCTGGTTGCGCAGGGCCAAAAGGATGGCTGCATGCGCGGAGACCGCAGCCGTGATGTCGCCGAGCGCGAAGCCGCACCACACGGGGTTGCCCGAGTGATCGCGCGTGAGGCCCGTCGCACCCGACATCGCCTCAGCGACGATGGCCAAGCCGGCCCGTCCGGCCGATTCGCCGGCGTTCTCCATCCCAAAACCGGAGATGCTGGCGATCACCAGGCGGGGATAACGTTTGTGCAGGTCCTTGGGGTTAAGCCCCAGCCGCTCCAATGCGGAGGCGCGCATGTTCGTCACGAACACATCGGCCGTCTCGAGGAGCTTGGTCATGGTGGCTGCGCCCTCGGGATTCTTGAGGTCGAGCACGACGCTTTGTTTGTCGCGGTTCAACGAGGCGTAGTAGGCCGTGACCTCGCCCGAGTCGGTGTGCCGGGCTGGCAGTCGATGACGGGTCAATTCTCCGCCGGGCGGCTCAATCTTGATTACCGTGGCGCCCTCGTCCGCGAGCATCTGGCAGCAGTAGGGGCCGGCAATCAGGTGCGAGAGTTCAACGACTTTTACGCCCGACAGGGGCATCTGCCTTTGGCTTCTGCTTTGCATTTCTCAACTTCGTAAAGGGAGGATATGGACGATTCTCCCGAAGGGCGTGCAAGACGTCGAGTCGCATTTTTTGGGGTGCACGGTAAGCTATGCTGACCATGGAAAATCTGAGGCTGATGCCTCCGAGCAGGGTTAGGGCTACGCTTACTCTGTCGTTGGGAAAAGCGACTAGACACTCGCGGACTCGCGCTCGCAAACTGTCCGCGAATGCGTGGCGACGCCAAGTGAGCCAACTGTTCTCACCCTTCGACCTGGGCGGTCTGCCGCTGAAGAACCGCGTCGTGATCGCGCCGATGTGCCAATACTCGACCGAGCACAGCAACGCCGGCGGCTGGCACCGGATCCACCTCGGCCACCAGGTTTTGTCCGACGCCGGCCTCATGATCCTCGAGGCGACGGCGGTGGAACCACAGGGCCGCATCAGGCCGGCCGACCTTGGGCTGTAGTCCGACGAGAACGCGCGGGCGCTGCAGCAGGTCCTGGACAGCGGGGGCAGGCATTCGTCGATGCTGTTCGCCATCCAGCTCTCCCACGCCGGCCGCAAGGCCTCCAGCTGCGTGCCCTGGGAGGGCGGGAAGTTGGTCCCGCCCGAAGGAGGCGGCTGGCGGCCGGTCGAGCCTTCGGCCATCCCGCATCTGCGGCCGATCCTGCACCCGCAGCACTCGACCGCGCCGGCATCCTTCGATTGCGGCAGTCCTTCGTGGGCGCCGCACGTTGGGCGTAGCAGATCCCGCTGCGCCCAGACCACAAGGTCGGCCTGGTCGAACAGGTCCGCCACGCGACCGGGCTGCGGACCCTGGCCGTGGGCCTGATCACCGAGCCGGAGCAGGCGGACGAGATCACCGCCAGCAGCCGTGCCGACCTCGTCACCATGGCGCGCGCGTTCCTGTTCAACCCGCGCTGACCTTGGCATGCCGCCGCGAAGCTGGGGGCGCAGGTGGAGGTCCCGCCGCAGTACTGGCACTCCCAGCCGTGTGACCTGCCGGCAATGTTCGGGAACACGCAGTTCGGTCAGCGCTGACCGCGCGGCGCCTCGCGAACGAACCTGGAAGTGATGCTGCTGACGTTCGCGCTCGCGCTGCAAAGCATCGAGCTGACGCAGCCAATCGTTCAGACGCTCTCGGTAGGCTGCGCCGTAACTTCCACTAACCGTCCCCCAGGGCAGCAGTCAGAACAGAGGGCTGGGGGTCCCGACAGAAAACCTTGATGCGCGTCCGCTGGTCGTCAAGCAGTGCATGTCGCCTGAGCATGGCTGTCAACCTGCCGCAATCGCCATGGGGGTGGAGACTTTGGGTTTTTCTGATGACAGTCCAAAGTCCCAAGCAAGGTCAGGACAACTTACCGTCTGCCCTAGAAAATTCAACTGGACTCCACACCTACGTTACACAAGAATTTGCCTAGTTGCACAACAGTGCTACGTCTAACCAATCCAAGGAGACCCGAATGAACAAAGCACTAATTCTGTCGGCAGCGCTCATCGCTGCGGTCGCAACGGGGGTTCACGGGCAAACCTTTCCAGACAGGCCGGTCAAGTTCATTTTGCCTTTCCCGACCGGCACGGGGCCGGACACCGTGATGCGACTCGTTGGAGAACGATTGACGCGTATTTGGGGTCAGCAGGTCGTTGTCGAGAACAAGCCGGGTGGCAACGGCTGGATCGCGATGGACGCCGCCAAGCGCGCTCCGGCGGACGGATACACCCTGCTGCAGGTCGATGCGAGCCAGATGTCGGCGCATCCGCATCTGTTCAAGAAGATGCCCATCGATCCCGTCAAGGACTTCGATCCCGTGGCGCCCATGTACCGCACCCACTACTACGTCACGGTGGCCGCGGACTCGAAGTGGAAAACCGTCGGCGACCTCATCGCCGAAGCGAAGGCGAAGCCCGGGGCGGTGACTTACGGATCGTCCGGCATGGGTGGCAACATCCACCTCGGCGGCGCCATGATGGAGAAGGCGACGGGCACGAAGATGCACCACGTGCCCTACAAGGAGACGACGCAGATCTACATGGCAATCGCCAGCGGCGACATCCAGTGGGCAGTGGGAACGGCGTCCACCACCCAGCCCCTGCTCAAGGCCGGGAAGCTCAAGTATCTCGCCGTCACGGGTCCGCAGCGCACGTCCATCTTGCCGGAAATTCCCACGATGGCCGAATCGCAGGGGCCGGCGAACTACGAGCTGCAGACCTGGGTGGGCCTCTATGTCCCGCGGGGTACGCCAAAGGCCATCGTCGATCGTCTCAATGCGGACGTCACGCGCGTCATCCGGGAGCCGGAGATCCGCGCCCGGCTGGCCGCTGTCGGTTTCGAGGGTCTGGCCCAGACGCCCGAAGAGTTCCAGAAGATGATGAGTGCGGACTCGATGAAGTTCGGGACCCTTATCAAGGAAATGAACATCACGCTCGATTGATCCGGGCGCTCGAGGGAATACAGCATGCGGGGTGTCGTCTTCACGGGGCAGCGCCAGCTCGAGTTGATGGAATTCGCCGATCCCGCGCCCGACGACGACGGCGTGGTGATCGAGATGAAGGCCTCGGGCTTCTGCGGCAGCGACCTGCATCACTACCGCGCAGAGCGCGGCGCCGCCCTCATCGGCAAGAGCGCGGCCTATCTCGCCGAACGCGGGCTGAAGATCGGGGATCCGGTCGTCGCGGGGCATGAGCCCTGCGGGGTCGTCGCGGAGGTCGGAAAAGCGGTGGACCCACAATCGTTCCGCAAGGGCGATCGCGTCATGGTGTACCACTATGACGGCTGCCGCTACTGTGATTCCTGCCGCACCGGCTGGGTCCAGATGTGCGAGCGCGGCTCGACCGTTTATGGCCAGAGCGCGCATGGGAGCCATGCGCGTTACATGATGGTTCCTGCCCGTGCCCTCATTCACCTGCCGCTGGATGTCAGCTTCACGGCCGGCGCCGCGATCTCCTGCGGCACGGGCACGGCGTTCGCGGCACTCGAGCGGCTCGAACTGAGCGCGCGGGACACGCTGGCCGTCTTCGGGCTCGGACCGGTCGGCCTGTCGGCCGTGCAGCTCGCCGCCGCGATGGGCGTGCGGTGCTTCGCGGTCGACATTTCCCAGGAGCGGGTCCAGCAAGCTCGCGAGTTCGGCGCGGCGGACGCGGTGAACTCGAGCACCGCCGACCCGGTCGAGTTCATCATGGCCTGGACAGGGGGAAAGGGCGCATCGGTTGCCCTCGATTGCGCGGGGATCGCCGTGGCCCGCCAGGCGGCGGTCCGCTGCACCTCGAATTGGGGCCGGATCGCCTTTGTCGGTGTCGGCGGCAACGTGACCCTCGACGCCTGGTCGGACCTGATGGCCAAGCAAAGGACGGTCTTTGGCCATTGGACTTTTTCTAATGTTGGAATGGCGAGGTGCGTGCGGTTCGTTGCGGACCATGGCGTCGATATCGACAAGCAGTTCAGCGACCGCTGGTCGCTCGACGACGCCGAGATCGCATATCAGAAATTCGACAAGCAGACGGCGGGAAAGGCCGTATTCGAGTTCTGACCGGTAGCACCTGCAACAAGGTGCGGCCGATCAGGCTGGCGGCAAGCGGCGGAATCCGTCGCGCAGTTGAGGAGACACAAGTTGAATTCGCCCTGGGCCACTACCGCTGCGAACTTCCTGGCGGACCCGAACAAGCAGCTCTTCATCGACGGGAAATGGGTTCCGTCGGCGACCGGGGAGCGCATCGAGACATTCAACCCATCGACAGGCCAGCTGCTGGCCACGCTGGCGCGCGGCCAGAAGGCCGATGTCGATGCAGCAGTGGCGTCGTCGCGTCGGGCCTTCCAGGGCCATTGGAGCAGCTTCACGCCGGCGCAGCGCCAACAGCTGATCATGCAGTTTGCCGAGCTCTTCGAGAAGAACTTCGAAGAGCTGACGCTTCTTGAGTCGCTGGACATGGGCGCGCCTTTGATGACTCGCTTGCGTCCGGCCAAGAACACAGCCTTGCAGACGATCCTGTACTACGCGGCGCAGGCTCGCAACATCGGGGGCGAGACCGTCAGCAATTCGCTGCCGGGGAAAGTGACATCGATGACCCTGAAGGCCCCCGTGGGCGTGGTCGGCGGGATCATCCCCTGGAATGGCCCCCTGTTCAGCCAGATGCACATTCTCGGTCCGGTGCTCGCCACCGGGTGCACCGCCGTGATCAAGCCTTCCGAGGAAGCGTCTCTGGCAATCTTGCGCACGGCCGAATTGCTCGTGGAGGCAGGTCTTCCGCCTGGGGTCGTGAACGTGGTCACCGGGTTTGGCTCCGAAGCCGGGGCCGCGCTCGCGGCGCATCCGGACGTAAATCGAGTCGCTTTCACCGGCTCCACGGGAACCGGCCGCGAGATCATCAAGGCGTCAGCGGGCAACATGAAGCGCCTGCAGCTCGAGCTCGGGGGCAAGTCGCCCGACATCGTCTTCGCGGACGCTGACCTGGACAAGGCCGTTCCGGGCGTTGCCATGGGCGTGTTCAGCAACAGCGGTCAAATCTGCTTTGCCGGGACACGCATCTTTGTCGAGCGCAAAATACAGGCAGAGTTCGTGGAGCGCCTGGGTGCCTACAGCAGGACGTTGAAGGTGGGAGACCCGCTCGCTCCCGACACGAACCTCGGGCCGCTCATTTCGCGTCGACAACTTGATCGTGTGCTGAGTTACCTGGACATCGGCAGGCAGGAGGGTGGCGAGCTCGTTGCGGGCGGCAGGCGCCTGGGTGGCGATCTGGCCGGCGGCTACTACCTCGAGCCGACCATCTTCAGCAACGTGTCCAACACGATGACCATCGCGCGCGAGGAGATCTTCGGGCCCGTGGCCTCGGTGATTCCCTTCGACACCGTGGAAGATGCGTTGGCCTTGGCGAACGCCACTGAATACGGGCTGGCCAGCGGCGTGTGGACGACCAATATCGACACCGCGCTGAAGCTGGCGCACGGCATCGAGGCCGGCACCGTCTGGGTGAATTGCTACGGCCTCGTCGATCCCGCGGTGGGATTCGGCGGCTACAAGGAAAGCGGCTACGGCTGGAAGGGCGGCCAGGCGCAGATCGACGGCTATCTGTACCAGAAGGCGGTGTACATCAACGTCGGCTAAGCTGGAGTTCGCTTCCGGTCCAGAAGGTCTCCGCAGGCGCCTCGCCGGTGGCTACGGAGCTGGAGCAGGTGGTCCGTGAGCTGATCTCCGCGGGGTGTGGAAGGGCATCCGCTCGGTCAACGGCTAGAGAGGGTGAGATGAAGTTACCCTGCGTTTAGAAAACACGACGCGACACGGCGCGCTCGCACGATCACACTGCCCCAACATCCCTTTATTCCGGAAATGCCTACCTCCACCGACCTGTGCCACCATATCGCCGACTTCATCGTCAACACGCGCTACGACAAGCTCCCGCAGGACGCCGTGGAGGGTGCGAAGAAGAGCATTCTTGATACGCTTGGAGTGATCCTGGCGGCCGGCGGCATGGAGCCGGCCGTGCGCGGCATCGTCGAATTCGCGAAGGAAAGCGGTGGCCGCCCGGAAAGTTCGGTGCTGGGATTCGGCGGGCGAGTGCCGGCTGTCATGGCGGCCTTCGTTAACGGCGCGATGGCCCATTGCCTCGATTACGACGACCAGACGCCCTGGGGGCAGCATTCCGCCAGTTCGCTGATCCCCGCCGTCTTCGCAGTGGCCGAGAGAGTTGCCGCAGAGAACGGTGCTGTTTCCGGCAAGGACATGATCGCCGCCGTGGCCGCAGGGCAAGACCTGTTCAACCGGTTCCGGCGTTTCGTGGATTGGCGCAAGGACTGGAACTTCTCCACGGTCATGGGGGTGTACTGCGCGACGGCCGCATCGGGCCTGCTTTTGGGCCTGTCGCGTGAGCAGGTCACACACGCCCTGGGCATCGCAAGCATGCAGTCCTGCGGCACGGCCGCTGTGCTCAACGCCGTCGGAAGCGACCTGCGAGCCATGTATGCGGGATTCCCGGCGCGGGGTGCGGTGACGGCGGCCCTGCTCGCGCAAAAAGGAATCACGGGTGTGCCGACGATCTTCGAGGGCAAGTTCGGCGTCTTCGACATGTACTTCGGCAACAAGTACGACCGCAAAAGCATTCTGGACGGCCTCGGCACGGACTACACAGGCGGCTTGACGCTGTACAAGCGATGGCCGGCAGTGGGAACCGCGCACAGCCACATCCACGCCACGATCAGCCTCATGAACGAGCGCGGTCTCGATGCAGCCGACATCGACGAAATCAGGGTGTTCGTCGGCGACTACCATCGACTCATGAGCGAGCCGCTGGAGGCGCGCCGCTCGCCCACGACCCTGGTCGACGCCAAGTTCAGCCTTCCCTTTCTCGTCGCCGTCGCCGCTGTCCGCCGCGACATGAGCCTCGATGACTTTACGCAAGCGGCCTTGAAGGATCCGGAGGTTCTGGCGGTCGCCCGCAAGGTCCTGCCTGTCGATGATGCCACGCTGGACTGGAAGCTCGAGCTCCCGCCTGGCCGGGTCGAGATCGTGATGCGCGACGGCCGCAGGTTTGAGCGAGTCGGCACCGACGTTCCAGGCAGCGTCGAGGCGCCGATGGATTGGGACGACATCGTTCGCAAGTTCAGCAATTGCGCGTCCTTTGCGCCCGCTCGGCGATCTGCCGAGCAGCTCAGCGCCGTCCATCAGATGGTGCGAACGCTCGAGCAGGTGAAAGACGCGACGGAGGTGTTGCGGGCGCTGTCCTGAAGCGAGGCCAAGCGAAGGAGTGACCAATCAGGCGACGAGAATTCCTGTCTGGCGAGCGCTGGTGGCCTGGTTGTTGCGTCTGATCGTGCGCATGCCGATCAACCACGTTGCGTCAGACTAGACCGCCGTTAGGCTGCACGATCTGGCCATGAATCCACGAAGCTTTTTCAGAGGCGAGGAATGCCACGACTTCAGCGATTTCCTCTGGGGTGCCAACCCGATTGAAGGGGCTCATCTCGGCCGAACGCTGAATCGCAGCCGATGACTTACCACTGCGGAACAGATCGGTGTCTATGGGTCCGGGCGCAATGGCGTTCACTCGGACGTTGCGTCCCGCAAGTTCGCGGGCCAAGGCGCGCACCAGGCTCTCCACCCCAGCCTTGGTGGCCACATAAGGGCCGAAGTTGGGTGCGGCATGCCGTACGAGCGAAGTACTCACTGCGATGATCGAGCCGCCATCCTGCACCTGACGCGCGGCCTCTGCCAGCACGTTGAAGGCGCCGACCAGGTTGACCTCGACAAGGCGCCGGAAATCCTCCGGCGGAAAGCTGGCGAGCGGATTCGGCGGGACGTTGATGCCGGCATTCGCGACGACTACGTGCGGTGCCTGGCCGAAATCTCGCTTGACGTTCACGAAGAACTTCGCCACAGCTTCTGCGTCTTCGACATTGACGCGGTACGCGGCAGACGAGCCGGAAGGCGCCTCCGAGACATATGTGAAGGCCACGTCAAAGCCGTCGCGTGTCAGGGCTGCGACGCTGGCAGCCCCGATGCCGCGGGAGCCACCGAAGACGAGCGCGAGCTTTCTATCCATGTCATCAATCCTTGTGTTCCGTGAAAGAGGCCCCGCCTGCCGCGATGCTCACAAGGTGTCCTCGTGATCGCTGGCACGAGACGTGATGACAAGGAACACCAAGCCAATAGTACCAGCGTTCGAGAAGCCATTGCACACGACGGTCGGCAATTCGGAGATGCTGCCGCTGCGCTCGCACGGCCAGTAGAAGCTGCCCGCCTGCACGCTGCGGGCGCACAACCACATGCCGGCGCCGGTCGGCAGTACCTTCAGCCGGTAAGCTCCGATGTTATGCCGTGGCGTTGGGGCAGACATCTCCGTCAGCGAACCGGATGCCTGCCGCGGACTCGACGACACGCACGGTGTCGTCCAAAGTGGCGATTGGGCCCAGCTGCGTCGCCAACGAGTCGCAGATGTCCGTGACGAGATTCGCGATCAGCATCGGCGCACCGACTCGCGCCCCAAGCTTCGACGCCATTCTCAGTTCTCGCAAGACGTCGGCGAGCGCAAGGTCCGAGCTCCGACCACCCTTGCTGAGGAGGGGCAGGACTCGCTCGGAAGCACTGTTTTGCCCGGAACTCCTGTTGAGCACGGTGGCCATGTCCGCAATGGAAAGCCCGTTTTTCCAGCCCACCGCGGCACACTCGTAGGTGATCATTCGATTGCAGGCGGCGATGGCTGCGATCACCAAGCGGGCGGCATGGCCAGTGCCCGACTCACCGAAATGGATGACCTTAGGGCAAATGGCCTCCAGAACGGGGCGCACGGCCTCGACCGCCTCGGTGGGGCCACCACACATGATTGCCGAGGTGTCGGGCAACATTTCCACCAGTTCGCAGTGGATGGGTGCATCCACCAGCGTGACGCCGTGGCCCTGCAACTCTGCAGCGAGAGCGCGCGTTTGCTCCGGGTCACCGCAGGTTTGGTCGATCACGATCTTTCCTGCAGACAGGCCTTCGGCCAACGCACCCGCCGAGATCACGGCTTGCCGGACGTCATTCGGCGCCCCCGCACCGATGATGACCACGTCCGACATGCTGGACAGATGCGCGAAGCTTGCTGCCGGAATGGCATCCGCCCCATACCCTTCACTGCCAAGGACGTAGACCTGATGGGCCTTCGACAGCCGGCGGACGACCGCCTTCGTGAGCGGGCCAGACCCCAGATATCCGACGTTCATGTCAATGCCCCCCCTTGCTTTCCAGGCTGCCGACCTGCGCAACGTAGCGCGTGCCAGCCAACGATTCGATGACGCGGATCATGTCCTCCAGCTGGGATCCCTCTCCGAGCGTGTTCAGGCCGATCTGCAACAAGCCACGCGCAATACCGGCGATTGGCGTTGGCACACCCGTATCAGTGCCCATGGTCATTGCCTGATTCAGGTCCTTGACCTGCAGCGCCAGCCCGAACTTGGTCGATTGCCGGCCGGCTGCAATGTTCGGCAGCATGCCCTGGGACGTGTAGCTACGCGCCGTCGTGTGATTGATGGCCTCGGTCATCGCCTCGAGAGGCAGGCCAAGCTTGCGCCCCATGGCAACAACCTCCAGGGTGGCGAGGCGGACGCTTGCGTTCATCATGTTGTTGACGGACTTCATGGTCTGGCCGTTGCCCACACGCTCGCCGCAGTGGAATACGTTGGGACTGATGTCCTTCAAGACCGGGCACACTTTCTCGAACACAGCGCGAGATCCCGATGCGATGATCGAGATGGTCCCGGCAATCGCCGTGGCCATGGCGCCCGACACGGGCGCGTCCAGCATGGCCACGCCTTGCTGCTCCAGTCGCTGTGCGAAATCCCGCGTTTCTCCCGGCACGCCGCTGGTCTGATCGACCACGATAGCCCCGGCGGAAAGGCCCTCGGCAAGGCCATTCGGGCCGAAGATCACCTTCCCAACATCGGAACTGCGCGGCAGGCACAGCAGCACGATGTCGGAGTTGCGAGCCAACTCCGCGCAGGAAGGAGCGGCTTTCGCGCCAAGTTCTTCAAACGCCTTTACGGCTGCGCTGTTGAGATCAAACACCGTGACGTCGTGCTTGCCGACGAGGTGCCGAGCAAGCGCGCCACCCATCGCACCCAAACCGATATATCCAACTCGCATTTCTGTCCTCCGGGTAATTATTTTGAGGGCGCCGCGAGCTTGCGTCGAGCCGCTTTTTCTGATGTTCAAGGTAAGAAATTCTGACCATCGTTGGTTAGCCCAGATTACCCGAGCACGAAGAAAAAGCGTCTGGACACTTAGAAGATCCGACTCTTAAAGTAGGTCCGTTAACAGCCACCTTTATCGCGGCTGCGTACGCCATGACGAAGAACTCCATGAATTTCACGCTGTCCCCCGAAATCGAAGCCGTCCGCGACATGGTCAGCCGCTTCATGAAAAACGAAGTGGTGCCGGTCATGGAGGAGTACGAGAAGCGCCAGGAATTCCCGCGCGAGCTGGTCCGCAAGGCCGGCGAAGCCGGGCTGTACGGCGCCGTGTTCCCCGAGTCGGTGGGGGGCAGCGACATGGGCTACATGGCGGCCGCCGTGATCATCGAGGAAATGGCGCGCCAGGAGGTCCGCTTCACCTCGTGCAACAACCAGCAGGGCGGCACCTGCCCGACCTGCATCTACCTCGGCGGCACGCCGGAACAGGTCGAGAAGTACGTGCCCGACATGATCGCCGGCAAGACGATCGGGATGATGTCGCTGTCCGAATCGGGCAGCGGCTCCGACGCCGCCTGGGCGATGAAGACCTTCGCCAAGCGCGACGGCGACGTCTACCGCATCAGCGGCGAGAAGATGTGGGCTTCGATCGCCAACGAGACGGATGTCGGCATCCTCTTCGCGAGGACCGACCGGGACGCGGGGGCCAAGGGCGTCACCGCCTTCATCGTCGAGCCGAAGAAGTACCCCGGCTTCACCGCCAAGCCCGTCGACCTGCTGGGCATGTCCAAGGCGTTCCGCACCAACATCGTGCATCTCGACGACTTCGTCGTGCCGGTGGAAAACCGCCTCGGCGAGGAAGGCGAGGGCTTCAAGATCATCATGCGCGCGCTGCAGCCGGGCCGCCTGAACATCGCAGCCAAGTGCGTCGGCCTGGCGCAGGCCTGCTTCGAGGAGGCAGTGCGCTACGCCAACGAGCGCACGGTGAAAGGCCAGCCGATCGGCAAGTTCCAGATGATCCAGGACTTCATCGCCGAGATGGCCACCGCGATCGAGGCGAGCCGCGGCCTAGTCTACCGCACCGCCTACTGCATGGACAACGGCCAGCCGTCCAACCGGATTGCCTCCATCGCGAAATACCACGCCTCGCAGACGGCCAAGATGTGCGCGGACAAGACCCAGCAGATCTTCGGCGGCTACGGCTTCGCCCGCGAGTACCGCATTTCCTGGATGCGCGTCTATGCAGACATGCTCTACAACGGCGAAGGCTCAGCGAACATCCAGAAGATCATCATCGCGGAGGACGCACTCGGCTACAAGCTCGCCGATCGTCACCACGGCAAGACGGGGCTGCGCGATGTGCGCAAGGACCAGGTTGCGGCCGACGCGGCTTAGACAGCATCATTCGTTCCACTATGAATCAAAGGAAAACAAGAATGCAGATCACACGCCGGGCGATGCTCGGAGCAGGGCTGGCTGCGGCAACGGGCCATCTAGCCGCGCAATCGCCGTGGCCGGCTGGAAGGCCGATCCGGATGATTGTCCCCTTTTCCGCCGGAGGTGCGACCGACATCGCTGCACGTCTTGTTGGCCAAGTGATCAGCGAGTCACTCAGGACTGCGGTCGTGATAGAAAACAAGCCAGGGGCACACGGGGTGGTCGGAATCTCCGAAGTCATGCGCGCACCGGCTGACGGTCACACGATCCTCATGGGCAGCATCGGCACGATGGCGATCAATCCGAGCCTCCACGAAAAAATTCCCTACGATCCCAACAAGGATTTCGCACCGGTCTCCTTGGTGACGTTGACGCCGATAGTCGTCGTGGTGAACCCCAGCGCCCTTCCCGTGAAGGACATGCGGGAGCTTGTGAGGTACCTGAAGGCCAATCCTGGCAAGGTCAATTTTGCATCGGCAGGCGCAGGCAACAGCGGGCATGTGGTCCCCGAGTATTTCAAGTCCCGCACGGGCACGTTCATGACGCACATTCCCTACAAGGGTGAATCGGCCGCCATGGCTGATCTGGTGAGCGGCCAGGTGCAAATCATGTTCACCACCCTCCTGAACGCGACGCCTCACGTCAAGAGCGGCAGGATTCGCATGCTTGCCGTCACGTCGCGCCAGCGCTTGTCTGACTATCCCGACGTTCCTACCGTCGCTGAGTCCCTGAACATGAGCGACTTCGATGTCGGGGCATGGCAGGCGCTGTATGCCCCTGCCGGAACTCCGACGGAGATCGTGAATCGTCTTTCGGCGGAAGTCGATTCAGCGCTCAAGAATCCCGCTGTTGTCAAGCGGCTCGCGGAGCTTGGTGCCGGCCCAGGTGGCGGCACGCCGGCAAGGCTGGCCCAGTTCCAGCGTGCCGAACAGGAAAGGTGGAGCAAGGTGATCCGCGCAGCGAATATCAAGGCCGACTGATGACCAAGACCGATTCTCTCTCCTATCAGCACATTTCCGCGGAGCTGCGGGTCTTCCACGGGATCGACAGTCTCGTGTCACTGAAACGCGAACTGGAGCGCAACGGCTGCCGCCGCGCAGTGGTTGTCTGCGGAAGAACGATCAGCCGCAGCGAAGAGCTCGGCTTGTTGCGCGAGGCCCTCGGACCGCTGTTGGCCGGCGTCACGCCAACTGCTCGGGAGCACAGCCCCGTTTCGGGCGTTGAAGAGACCGCCCAATTCCTCAAGGATGTGCAAGCCGATGCCGTGATCGCCGTTGGTGGCGGTTCTGCTGCGGTGACAGCGCGCGCGGCGGCGGTTCTCGTCGGAGAAGGAAAACCTCTTTCCGAACTCTGTACCCGTCGCCTCCCCGATGGAAAATTCGAAAGCCCACGTCTGAACGTGCCGAAGCTGCCTCAATTCGTGGTGCCGACGACACCGAGCACGGCCTTCGTGAAGGCGGGAACCGCCGTCCACGATGACAGCGGCCAGCGTCTCGCGATGTTCGATCCCAGGACCCGGGCCAAGGCCATCTTCGTGCATCCGGCATTCGTGGGCACGGCGCCGACCCGACTGGCACGCGATGCGGGACTCAATGCCCTGGCCAATGCGGTGGAAGCGCTGGAATCCCCGAAGTGCGACCCGATTTCGGAGGCATTCCTGCTGCAGGCCCTTCGCCTGATCCGTCAGAATCTTCCCACTCTCGCGGACGGTGCGACGCGCGAACGCGAGCGCCTCGTGGTCGCGGCGATCCTGTGCGGCCGCGGCACGGAACAAGGCGGTGCCGGGCTTGCGTCCGTGCTGGCACACGCCATCGGTCATCGAACTCACGTGGCCAATGGCGTCGTGAACGCCATCGTGCTGCCGCACACGATGCGCTACAACGCACCCGTGACCGGAAGCCGCCGTTCGACGCTGCTCGAGGCGCTAGGCGCGCCAGACGCCCCGTCTGAGCCCAGCGATGTGCTGGCGGCCTTCCTGAAGACGCTGGATACGCCCAAGTCCTTGCGCGAAATCGGCTTGCCTCAAGAGGGTCTAATCGAAATTGCCGAAGCCGCCATGTTGGATTGGTTCATCAGTCGCAGTCCGCGGCCGGTGCCTGACGTCGGCGCGCTGCTTGGGATCCTTGAGCCCTCCTGGTAGGGCTTACTTTGCCAGCACTTTGATGATTTCAATCATCCGGTCGAGGGCGGGGTCTTTCTCGCCCTTGACCCATCCGAAGACGAAGGTGGTCGGGTAGTTGACATCCTCGAGCGGGACGACGGAAAGGCTGGTGGGATAGGTGAAGTTGCGGCCGGTCACGGCCAATCCGATGCCCATCCCCACAGAGATAAGGTTAAGCTGCGTTGAAATCGTTCCGCACTCCTGAACGATTTGCGGCTCGAACCCGGCTTTTTGGCACAGCGCGTACAGCGGCCCGTACCCGGGGCTGCTGCTGGATCGCGGAACGACGACGAACCGTTCTGCAGCCAAATCTGCAAGCGTCACCGACTTCTTCCGTGCCAGCCGGTGATCATTCGGCACTGCCACGCCCAGGCCACCCGTTTGAATGCGGATCCAGTCGAGCACCGTTTCGTCCTGCGCGGCGACTCCCGTACCTCGCCTCCTTCCAAGCAGCGCTCGTCCGGGACCAAAGTGCATGAACCCAGCGTGAATCTTCCTTTCGGCAAGGGCCTTGGGCTGGTCGGTTGTCGACATTTCGGACAACGACAGGGTGACATCGGGGTATGTCTCGTGAAACTGCTTGATCGCTGCGCGAAAGAGCGAATGCATCAGGGTCAGCGATCCATAACCGATATTGAGCGTTCCGCTCTTGCCCTGGCCCACGCGCTTGGCCATCACGAGCGCCTCGTCGAGGTCTTTCATCACGGCCTGGACGTTTGGCAGGAGAGCCCGCCCGGCAGCGGTCAACTTGACGCGGTGTGCCAGACGCTCGAACAAAGGCGTCCCGAGCTCCCCTTCAAGGTCCGCGATGATCTGAGATACCGCAGGACGCGTGACATGAAGCCGGTCGGAAGCGCGCCCGAAGTGTTCCTCTTCGGCGGCAGCGATAAAGTAGCGCAGATGTCGAAGTTCCATCGGGCGCCTAGTGTACTCTTACGTTGACGCAGGCGAGCTGCAGACGTCGGCGGCCGTCCGCTCGCGATTTGCACCGGCTCGTCAGCTCGACGAACCGACCGCTGCCCAGCGCCGGGGCCGGGGCCGGGGCCGTCGACAGATTGCCAACGAGGACGAAATGCGCACCATTTGCCCCCTTGAGGTGGCACCTGGAGAACAGACGGTGAGCGGGCGGACGCTCAATGGAACGACCGCCCCCCATCCGCGGCCAGAGCCGCGCCGGTGACGTAGGATGACTCAGCGCTTGTCAGGAAGAGAATGGCGCGGGCAATTTCGACTGGGTCGGCCAGCCTCTTGAGCGCATAGTTTCCTACGTTACCTCGGAAGCCGTCCGCCATCGGGGTGTCCACCATGCCGGGGCAAACGCTGTTGACTCGAATTTTGGGCGCCAACTCGGCGGCCAATGCACGCGTCAGGTTGACCACACCGCCCTTGGATGCCGCATACGCGGTCAAGCCCGGTGCGTTAGGCAGCAAGCCCGCCGCCGAAGCGATGTTGACAATCGTAGCCTCGGACTCCTTTTCCATCCACCGCAAACAGCTGGCAATCACGAGGTACGGGCCGGTCAGATTGACCTCCAGAACACGCCGCCATGTCGCAGCGGGCGTCTCAGGCACCCGACTCGAACACATGATACCCGCTGCATTGACAACACCATCAATGCCGCCCAACGCGGCACCGGCTTTGTCGATGATGGCAGACACCGCCTCTTCGTTAGTCACATCCACCGGAAAAGCGTGACCGCCCGTCTCGCGAGCGGTCTCGGCAAGCCCGCATTCATCACGGTCCAGCAGCGCAAGCGATGCGCCCTCGCGCGCAAAGAGCTGCGCCGTCGTGCGTCCAATGCCAGACGCAGCCCCCGTGATCACGATCCGACGCCCCTGGAGCCGCTCGCCCGATGTCGAGAGCGCGCCGTCGGTCGCTCCTAAAGCTTTTTCAGTCATTTCCAACAACCCAGATAAATCACGTTTTGTTCAACAGTTGCCGGGCAGCCCGAAACCCGGGCTCCGGCAACCATGCGATCAGGCCGTTCCCCGGCCTTAGTCGCTCACCTGGATCTTGTTTTCCACGATGACTTCGCGCGAGCGAGCCGCCTCTCCTGCGATGAATTGTTTGAGCGCCTCTCCTGTCTTGAGGTCTTCCTGGAACCCCATAGGCTTGAGGAGGTTTTGGAACTCCGGGTCCTTGACGCCCTTGGTGATCGCCCCCGCCAGCTTCGCAACGATGTCGGCGGGCGTGCCCGCCGGAGCCACGAAACCGTGCCAAAGCGTTGGATCGATGGATGGAAAACCCAATTCCCGCATCGTAGGCACGTCAGGAAGGCTGGTGCCGCGCTGAGGCGATGTAACCGCCAGTGCGCGCAGCTTGCCGCCCGCTCGAAGGGCCGCCACCTCGGATTCCGAAGCGAACATCATCTGGGTGAACCCTGCCATGAGCGCGTTCAGTCCTTCGGGATTGTTCTTGTATGCCACGTTCAGCCCAGTGCCTTGGATTGCCTTGAGGAACCTGACTGAAGTAAGGTGAGCCATGGTTCCAACGCCTGCGGTAGTGTATTTGATGCCACCAGGCGACCTTGCAACGGCTTTCAGCTCATCAATGGTCGCAATTTTCGACTCCGTCGAAACAGCCAGGGCCAGAGGGAAGCCGCCTACACCGGCGATGGGCACCAAACTGTTGAGGCTATACGGAAGCTTTTCCCGAAGTGCGGTTTGGTTAATGCCTGCGCTGATAAGACAGAGAATCGTATAACCGTCGGGCGCCGATGCAGCGGCTGCGGCTGCACCAATCGTGGTTGAAGCGCCGCCACGGTTTTCCACAACCACAGGCTGGCCAAATTCAGCCATCATTTTCTTGGCCAAGATACGGCTTATGACATCATCAGTCCCGCCCGGAGGGTTGCAGACGATGATGCGTATCGGGCGTGTCGGATAGGACGTCTGTGCGAAAGCGGTCCCCGTGGCGCCCGCCGCCACCAGAGCCGGTGCGGCACGCAGAATATCTCTTCTCGAAATCATGTCATCTCCTTTTATGAACGGATCTTCATCGAAGTCCAAACGACTTACTTACCAAGCTCATTGCGAGCGCCTCCATCTCCGACGCGAACCTCATCGGAGACAAAACAGAATGCGTCACTCTGTCCAGGCAGGTTGTCAGCGTTGCAGGAAGGCGTCGACCGGCGCGCTCGCTGCGGTCGAAATCATCACGCTCTTCGTCTCGAGGTATTCATTGATGGCCTCGATGCCGCTCTCGCGCCCCAGACCGGATTGCTTCATGCCCCCGATAGGCACCAGGAAGCTGTAGGCCCGGTAGGTGTTGACCCAGACCATGCCCGCCTTGAGCGCTTTCGACATCCGGATCGCACGGCCCGCTGGACCGCATGCTGGAGATCGTCAAGTCTCTGGCCAAGTGAACCGGCCGCCCCGCGAAGCCGCAGCGGCGCTCACCACGCAGCTGTGACCGGCGGATGGTCAGCACAGGCTTGGCAACGAATGCATCAGGGATGGCCGCTCACAGAGCGAGTGTCACTCGACTCGGATCTTGTTCTCGATGATCACTTCCTTCCATCGTGCCGCCTCTGCGTTGATGAAGGAGGTCAGGGCCTCGCCCGTCTTGATGTCCTCCACGAACGATAAGGGCTTGTACCGGTTCTGGAAGCTTGGGTCACGGACGGCGCGCGTAATGGCATCTGCGAGCTTCGACACGATTGCGGGGGGCGTGCCAGCCGGAGCAACGTACCCGTACCAAAGCGTCGGATTGATGGCCGGGAAGCCCAACTCCCGCATGGTCGGCACATCGGGAAGATTCGGCAACCGTTGCTCCGAGGTCACCGCAAGAACGCGAAGCTTGTCTTCGCCCCTCAGAGCAGCCACTTCCTGGGCCGATCCGAACATCATCTGGGTGAAGCCCCCTACCAACGCATTCAGGCCCTCGGGATTGTTTCTGTAGGAGACATGCACGCCCTTGCCCTGAATCGCCTTGAGGAATCGCACGGTGTTAAGGTGCGCCATGGTGCCGACACCGCCCGAGGCATAGGTGATGCCGTCCGCTGAACGAGCCACCGCCGTCAACTCTTGGAGGTTGGTGATCTTCGGCGTGGCAGTCGCCGAAACCGCAAGGCCCAAGGGGAATCCGCCAATGCCCACGATCGGCACGAAGCTGCTGAGCTTGTACGGCAGCTTTTCCCGCAGCACCGTCTGAACGATGCCGGTGCCGATCAGGCACATGAGCGTGTAGCCGTCCGGCGGCGCTGTGGCAACAGCCACGCCTGCGATCGAGGTCGATCCGCCAACACGGTTCTCGACGATCACGGGCTGCCCGAACTCCTTCGTCAGCCTGTCCGCAATGAATCGGGTGATCGTGTCGTCATTGCCGCCGGGTGCGTTGCCCACCACGATCTTCACCACGCGCTGCGGATAGTCCGCCTGCGCGGCAACGCCACCCGCAAAGCCGATCGTCGCAAGGGAAGGAACAGCAAACAGAACCTGTCGCCTGGAAGTCATACGTCGTCTCCTGCCTCGGTGTCGCTCTCGCGGCCGAGGCGCATTGCCTTATGCGCCGCTCGGCAGCTCCTCTATGCGAGGCCAAGGAGAGTGTGCGAGGAGCAGCAGCGGAAAGTCCAGTCGCGAATTCTTGCGCTTGCGTCAGCGCCGCTAACCTTGCGCGGTGTTAGCCCGCCTTACCCTCGCGAAAGAATATC
Source organism: Ramlibacter sp. 2FC (assembly GCF_005503345.1). Classification (NCBI taxonomy): domain Bacteria; kingdom Pseudomonadati; phylum Pseudomonadota; class Betaproteobacteria; order Burkholderiales; family Comamonadaceae; genus Ramlibacter; species Ramlibacter sp. 2FC. Next base: position 20,172 of record NZ_SCMM01000001.1, on the reverse strand, counting down.
CAACTGGACGCTGTTCCTGTGGCAGGGGTAAGCTGCTCCATTGGAAGGAGATCCCTGACTTGATTAATCTTAAAGTTGCGGTCGTGACTGGTGCTGCCGTCGGGATCGGCGCTGCTACGGCACGTCGTTTGGCGCAGGCAGGATTTGCTTGCGTCATGGTGGATCGATCGGACGACGTCAAGCGTGTCGCTGCCGAGATCGCGGGCAGCACGGACAGCGCGACATACCCCTATGTCGTCGACCTGGTGGATGAGCAGCAGATCATCACGCTCGTGCGGACGGTCGAAGAGCGTCTGGGCCGCATCGATGTATTGGTCAACAACGCGGGCGTTCATCCGAAGCGCGCAGGCGGCAAGTTTCCGATCGAGGAGATCGAGACAGCACAGTGGAACCACGTGCTCGCGGTCAACCTCACGGCGCCGTTCCAGCTGTCCAGAGCTGTATTGCCTGGCATGCGGCGACGTGGATGGGGACGCATCATCAATGTGGCTTCCGCCGGCGGTCGAACCACTTCGCCGGTCGTCAGCGCTCATTACGCCGCGAGCAAGGCGGGATTGATCGGATTCACGAGAACCCTGGCACTGGAGGCCGCGCCGCACGGCATCACGGCCAACTGCGTTGCGCCTGGGCCCGTGCACACGGCCATGTCTGGCGCGTCGTCGCCAGAGGCAATCGCCGCGTTCACTGCCACGATCCCGATGAGGCGATACGGCGAGCCGTCGGAAGTCGCCAACGCAATCGCATTCTTGGCCTCTGATGAAGCGTCATTCATCACCGGGGCGATCCTGGACGTCACGGGCGGCCGATTCATGCCCTGAAGGGGTGCGGACCTCAGCGGCCGTCAGGTGTTGACAAAAATTGGAGCGTTGGATGGGCAAGTTGGACAACAAGGTGGCCTTGGTCACCGGCGCGGCGCGCGGCATCGGCAGGGAGATCGCGCTGACCTTGGCTCGAGAAGGTGCCGACATCGTCGCGAATGCCCTGCACATGCCGAACCTCGAATCCCTGGTCGCGGAGATCGAAGGATTGGGCAGGCGGGCAAAGGCGGTCACCGCAGACATATCGAGAAAGGCCGATGTCGATCGCATGGTGGACGCCGCCATCGGCGCGTTCGACAAGATCGACATCCTCGTCTGCAACGCCGGCATCACCCGCTTTGCCCCCTTCCTGGAAATGACGGAAGAGGACTGGGACGCCGTCATCGCCGTCGACTTGAAGGGAACTTTCCTGTGCGGCCAGGCCGTGGCGAAGCACATGGTCCCGCGCAAGTACGGGAAGATCATCAACGTCTCTTCGCTATCCGGGCTGGGTGCGCGCAATCCCACGATGGCCAACTACGCGGCCAGCAAGGCCGGGGTCAACAACCTGTCGCGGGTCATGGCCCTGGCACTGGGCGAGCACGGCATCAACGTCAACGTCGTCGCCCCCGGGGTGATCCAGACCGAGATGGGCCTGGCGCGCAGAACGCCGCAAGAGTACGCGGCCTACCTGGATCTCTACAGGCAGCAGACGGCCCTGCATCGTGTGGGAGAAGCGAGGGACATCGCCAACGCAGTGCTGTTCCTCGCTTCGGACGACTCGTCCTTCATCACGGGACAGGTCATCGTCAGCGATGGCGGCGTCAAGGATGGCTTGCTGCGCTAATCGCTGGGCCAATTCATTTCTCAACCCTGGAGGCGAACATGATCCAAGTCGGCAACAAGTTGCCTGCAGCGAAGCTGCAGGAGTTCATCGAGGTCGAGGGCAACGGCTGCTCGCTTGGGCCGAGCACTTTTGACCTGGCCGAGATGACTGCCGGCAAGAAGATCGCACTCTTCGCGCTACCCGGGGCATATACGCCGACCTGCTCGGTCAATCACGTTCCCGGCTACGTCGAAAAGTCCGAGGCGCTAAAGGCTGTCGGTATCGACGAGATCTGGTGCGTCTCCGTCAACGACGCTTTCGTCATGGGCGCTTGGGGCCGCGACCTGAATACCGCTGGCAAGGTGCGAATGATGGCAGACGGTAGCGCCGACTTCACCAGGGCGGTCGGACTGACGCTGGACTTGACCGAGCGCGGTATGGGCCTGCGCAGCAGTCGCTACTCGATGCTGGTTGTCGATGGAGTCGTCAAGAGCTTGAATGTCGAGGCGTCGGGCAAGTTCGGGGTCAGCGACGCCGAAACGATGCTCAAGCAGGCTATGGAGATACTGGCCTGAATGCCGGGGCGGGCTGTGCCGTTAGGGAACATCTGCAAAACAGGCCCGCGCCTTGCGTGACCTGAAGCCATGAAGCAACTTGGACTTGGCCTGACCCTGTCGACGAAGAAGACACGCAAGCGCGAGTTCCTCGAGGAGATGGAACGCGTGGTGCCTTGGGCCGCGCTGGTGCGGATCGTCGAACCGCACTGCCCGCGTGCGAAGACAGGGCGCCCGCCGATGCCGGTGGAGACCATGCTGAGGTAATCGTATCTTTCATGCGGATTGATACGGTTGGCGCCGAAATGCGAAGGGGAATCACGGGGCCATTGTTGGAGAAGACGCCCATCGCAGCGCCGGGCACGGCGATGTCCATGTCCGCGCCGGCGAAGACGATGCCGGGCGATGTGCCCCCCCGCTCGAGCTGCAGGCGCTTGAGGTTGCCCGCCGAGACCTGAACGATTTTGTGTCCGGTTTCGGTCGATCCGGTGAAGGAGGCCTTGTCCACGCCCGGGTGCGCCGCCAGCGCCGCACCGGTCACGTAGGACGCGTCGGCGCTTGTCAGGAACAGGATCACGCTCGCGATCTCATCGGGCTTGGCCAGCCGCTTGAGCGCGTAATTTCCGACATTGACCCGGAAGCCATCCGCCATCGGCGTGTCCACCATGCCAGGGCAGACGCTGTTCACGCGAACGGCGGGTGCCAGTTCCGCGGCCATCGCACGCGTCAGGTTGACGAAGGCCTCCCTTGGAGGCGCTATACGCGGTCAATCCCGGTGCGTTGAGCAGCAGCCCGGCAGCCGAAGCAACGTTGACGATCGTGGCGTGCGGTTCCTTGAGCAACCAAGGCAGGCAGCATCGGGCCACGATGTGCGGTCCGGTCAGGTTGACTTCCACGGCCCGGCGCCAAGCCGATGCCGAGGTCTCGACCATGGGACTGCTGCGCATGATCCCGGCTGCATTGACCAGGCCGTCGATGCCGCTGAGCGCCTTGGCAGCCGCTTCGACCGCCACCGAAGTGGACCCTTCGCTCGACACGTCGGCCTGCAAGCCATAGCCGTCCACCAGCCGCGCGGTCTCGGCCACGCCCTGCTGGTCGAGGTCCAGAAGCGCGAGCGAGGCGCCCTCCTTCGCGAACAGCAGGGCTGTGGCCCTGCCGATGCCCGAGTCGGCACCGGTTTGTCTCGCCCACGCGCCGGCCTCGCAGCCGGCCGACGGCCGGCACCCCGTCAGCGGATGGTTCGCTCATCCGTCTCTCCGCGGCCCGTGTGTCACTCGAGCCGGATGTTGTTGGCGACAATCACTTCCTTCCAACGCGCCGCCTCCGCGTTGATGAAGGCCGACAGGGCTTCACCCGTCTTGATGTTCTCCTGGTACGCAAGGGGCGCGTAGCGGTTCAGGAACTCGGGGTCCCGAACCGCGCGCGTGATGCCGTCTGCCAGCTTGGCCACGATGTCGGGTGGCGTTCCCGCGGGGGCGACGAACCCGTGCCAGAGCGCGACGTCGAAGTCCGGGAAACCCAGCTCCTTCATGGTCGGCACGTCGGGCAGGTTCACCGCCCTTTGCGGCGTGGCGACCGCCAGCACGCGCAGCTTGTCCTCACCCCTGAGGCCGGACACCTCGGAGGCCGAGGCAAAGAACATCTGTGTGTGGCCGCCGATCAATGCCTGCAAGCCCTCGGGATTGTTCCTGTAGCTCACGTGAACACCCTTGCCCTTGATGGCATTGAGCAGCCGCGTGCAGGTCAGGTGTCCCATGGTCCCGACACCGCCGGACCCGAAGGTGATGCCGTCGCCGGACCGTGCGGCCGCAACCAGCTCTTGCATGTTCGTGATCTTCGGCTTGGCCGTCGCCGAGACAGCGAGAGCGACCGGGAATCCGCCGACACCCGCCACCGGCGTGAAGCTGCTGAGCTTGTAGGGCAGCTTGTCTCGCAGCACGGTCTGGTTGATGCCGGTGTTGATCAGGCACATGAGCGTATACCCGTCGGCAGGCGCGGAGGCGACGTACGTGCCTGCAATCGTGGTCGAGCCGCCCCCGCGGTTCTCCACGATCACGGGCTGCCCGAACTCCTTGGCGAGCCTGTCGGCGACGAAGCGGCTGATGGCGTCGTCCGTGCCGCCGGCAGCGTTGCCGACGACGATCTTCACCAGCCGAGTCGGATAGGCGGATTGCGCGACGGCACCGCCCGCAAAGGCAGTTGCCGCGAGCGCGGGCACTGCCTCGAGAATCTTCCTTCGGGAAATCATGTTTGTCTCCTCAATTGTCGAAATACTGATTCAGCGCTGCAGGAACGGGTTGGACGGCGCGCCGGACTCCGTCGAGATCATCACACTCTTGGTTTCGAGATACTCGTTGATCGCCTCGATGCCGCTCTCGCGCCCCAGGCCGGATTGCTTCATGCCCCCGATAGGCACCAGGAAGCTGTAGGCCCGGTAGGTGTTGACCCAGACCATGCCCGCCTTGAGCGCTTTCGACATCCGGATCGCCCTTCCGATGTCTCGGGTCCACACGCCGGCCGCGAGGCCGTAGATCACGTCGTTGCCAATCTGCACGGCTTCCTCTTCGTCATCGAAGCCGATGATGGAAAGGACGGGGCCGAACACTTCCTCCTGCGCGATCTGCATCCTGTTCGTGACGTCGGTGAACACCGTCGGCTGCACGAACTGGCTCCCGTCCAAGCCGGGACCGGTCGCTGGCTCGCCGCCGAGGATGCAGCGCGCACCCTCGGCCTTGGCGACGCCGATGTAGTGCAGGACCTTCTCGTACTGCGGCGGTGTGGCGATCGGGCCGATCTGCGTATCGGGCTTCATCGGATCGCCCAGCTTGAGATCGCGGGCCATGCCCAGAAGCCTCTCGGTGAACTTCTCCTTGATCGAGTTCTGGACGAGCAGGCGCGATCCTGCGGTGCACATCTGCCCGGCGGCACCGAAGATCCCGGCAACGGCTCCGACGCAGGCCTGGTCGAGGTCGGCATCTTCGAAGACGATGTTGGGCGACTTGCCGCCGAGCTCCATCGCCACGCGCTTCATCGTGCGCGCCGCCGCCTCGTAGACCTTGGCGCCCGTCTTGTCCGAGCCGGTGAAGGTGATCTTGGCGACATCAGGATGCTCGACCAGCGGCGAGCCGACTTCCGTTCCCAGTCCCGTCACGACGTTGATCACACCGTCCGGAAGACCTGCCTCCTTGGTCAGTTCCGCAAACTCCAGCGAACTGACGGAGGCGAACTCCGAGGGCTTCAGCACGACCGAGCAGCCTGCAGCCAGGGCCGGAGCGCACTTGATCGTGAAGAACATCAAGGGCGAATTCCAGGCAGTCAGCGCAGCAACCACGCCAATGGGCTCCCGATACGTCATGGCAAGCATGTCGGGCTTGTCCACCGGCAGGACAGCGCCTTCGACCTTGTCAGCCAAGCCCGCGAAGTAGTACCAATGCTCAGGAAGGTACTTGAGCTGGCCGTGCATCTCCGCGAGGATCTTGCCGTTGTCGCGCGACTCGACCTCGGCCAGTCGCTGAGCGTTCTTGGGGTCGGCGAGCAGATCGCCGATCTTGCGCAGGATCCTGCCACGCTCAGAAGCGGTCATCTTGCTCCAAGGCCCGTGATGCATGGCATGGTGCGCGGCGGCCACGGCGAGGTCCGCGTCCTCCTTGTTGCCCCGCGGGATCCTGGCCCAGGCCTCGCCGCGATACGGATCTTCGGTGTCGAGCCATTCGCCGCTCGCAGGTGCTGAGTGCGCTCCGTTGATCCAGTGCTGGTAAGTCTTCATTTGAGTGTCTCCCGATATGGCGATTTGATTGATGTGAAATTGGACTGCGAGCTGCCTGCGAGCGCCGCCATCCTCCGGCTGCTACTGCGAATGCATCTTCACGCGGCGGAATGTTTTCATCGAGTCCCCCTTGCGGCTGCACGAGACTCAAACGCACGGGATGCAGGCCAACTGGCTGCCGTCGACGGGCATCACAGCGCCTGTCATGAAGCTGGCACGTCCGTAAGCAGGAAGGCGGCCACCGCCTCGTTCTCCTCGGGCTGCCCCAATCGCGTGGGCTCCCCGAATGCGCTTGGCGTTCTCGGGGGCGTCGAACATGCAGGCGCTGAAAGGCGTCCGGATCGTCCCAGGAGCAATGGCATTGACGCGGATACCGATGGGACCGAATTCCGCTCCCATCGGACCAGCCGATTCCGCGATGTTTCCGCACACATTGTCTCCTTCGAATCGGCGAATGCCTGAGTAGGTATGGGCAGTGTGCGTGTGCGAAGCCGAAAGTGTCCAGTCGCATTTTCTTCTTTGAGCGTAAGCCAATCTAACCTCACAGGAGAGCGGCTGGCTTGCAGCGAAGGCCAGTGTGCGCGGTTCTATCGCGAGTTGGCGAACAGCCTTGCGCAGGCTCAAGGCAGGGGATTTCCGAGGGCATCGAGTTTGCGGCCAAGCCTCAAATTGCCCTGCAACAGCTACGGGGCCTGCTCTCGGAAGGTGCACCCAGGCACTGCGTGCTGACCGACGCCGGCTACGGTTCGACTATGCGTTTCGTCAGGGGCTGACCGGTCTGGGCTTGCCCTACGTGGTCGGCATCACCTCGGCCGTGGTGATCTGGTCACCGGGAGTGGAGCCCCTGCCGCTCCAGCCCTACAGCGGCATGTGCCGTCCACCGGTGATGTCACGGCGCACCGCCAAGAGCGAGCCGGTAAGCGTCAAGGCACTGGCGTAGTCTGTGTCGAGACTGCCAGCGCGCAGCATGGGCGCACCAGCTGGCCAGCTGCCGCACCGTCACGCCACTCGCCGCTCCCACTCGCTTGCCTTCTGGCCGGATGCCCGGTACGCCGCCACCCAAAGCCACGACCCAAGCGGCCTGGGGCGTCGCACGAATGCCGATCGCCAGCGTGTTGCCGATGCCAGCATCGGCATTGGCAACTTCGACAAGCTAGATACCAAGCTCAGACAGCGCCTCATGCAGCGCCACGTGTTGCGGACGCACCAGCGCAACTGCGCGGTCTGTGGCTGCCGGTAGGCGCCCAGCGCTGGCGACCGCGACAGTAACTCCATCAGGCAAACGGTGCATAAGCTTGTCACCGCCGAAGCAATGTCCGCGCCCTGCGGCCATCAGCCATCCGGCGATGGCGCTCACATCACCGCCTCGCCGGTCAGGGTGTCACATGCACCGAAGTGTGAAGCCACCGCCTCTTTCCAGCGCGCGAAGTCCACACCGTTTCTTACCGCAGTCATTTCGGCCACGATGGCCACAGCAATCTCAGGCGGGGTGTGACTGCCGATGGGCAAACCGACGGGCCCGTGCAGACGCGCCAGATCTTCGGAGGTGAAGTCGAAATACTGCGCGAGCCGCTCGCGCCGTCTGGCGTTGTTCAGACGCGAGCCGACCGCGCCCACGTAGAAGGCCGGCGACCTGAGCGCTTCCAGCAGCACCATGTCGTCGAGCTTGGGGTCGTGGGTGAGCGCCACGACGGCGCAGCGCTCGTCCGGCTCCATGGCAGCGAGCGCATCGTCGGGCATGGCGGTCACCAGCCGCGTGCCCGGCACATCCCAGCCCGGGCCATATTCCTCGCGCGGATCGCAGACCGTGATGTCGTAGCCCAGCGCCTGCGCCATCGGTGCCAGATAGCGGGAAATCTGCCCGGCGCCGACGATGAACAGGCGCCACTGGGGGCCATGCACGGTGGCGAGGCGTTCGCCGTCCCAATGCAGCGCGTCGCCGCGGCGGGCATCGGACAGGGTGACGCTTCCGCAGGCGAGATCGACCTGTCGCAGGGCCAGCCGGCGCTGCGCCAGCCGCTGCGCCAAGTCCTCCAGCAAGGCCATTTCCGGCGCCGGCTCGACCACCAGTTCCAGCGTGCCGCCGCAGGGCAGGCCGAAGCGCGTCGCCTCGTCCTTGGTGACGCCGTACACCAGCTTGAACGGGGCCGCCTCGCCCAGGCGGCCTTCGCGCATGCGGGCGATGAGATCATCCTCGATGCAGCCGCCGGAGACCGACCCTTCGACCAGCCCGTCGTCGCGCACTGCGAGCCAGGAGCCGGGCGGGCGTGGCGCCGAACCCCAGGTGCGCGCCACGGTCACCAGGGCGAAGCGCCGCCTCTCGGCCGCCCAGCGGCGTGCCGCCGCCAGCACCTGCAGATCGACGCTTTCCATCAGGCGCGCAGTGCCTCGGCGCGGATCGGCAGGCCGCGTATCCGCTTGCCGGTTGCGGCGGCGATGGCATTCGCCACGGCGGGCGCCAGGGGCGGCACGCCAGGCTCGCCGATACCGGTCGGTGGCTCGGCGGATGGCACGATATGCACTTCGACCCTAGGCATCTCGTTGATGCGGATCGGCGCATAGTCGTGGAAATTGGACTGCTCGACCATGCCGTCCTTGAGGGTGATGGCGCCATGCAGGGCCGCCGACAGCGCGAAACCGACCGACCCCTCGACCTGTGCGCGCACGTTGTCCGGGTTGATCACGGTGCCGCAGTCCACCGCGCACACCACGCGATTGACACGCAGACCGCCATCCGGCTTGATCGTGACTTCCGCGACCTGCGCCACGAAGGAGCCGAAGGATTCGTGCAAGGCCACGCCGCGTGCCCGACGGTCGCCTGCCTCGCCCGGGCTCAGGGCCCGTCCCCACCCTGCCTTCTCGGCCGCGAGTCTCAGCACATGGGCATGGCGCGGGTGCTTGCGCAGCAGCTCCAGGCGGAAAGCCACCGGATCCTGGCCAGCTGCTGTCGCCAGTTCGTCGATGAAGGTCTCGGTGGAGTATGCGGTGTGCGTCGACCCCACGGAACGCCACCAATGCACCGGCACCGGGATGTCGGTGGGCGTGTGCAGGTCCACGAGCATCGAAGGGATGTCGTAAGGCAGGTTCGCCGCCCCTTCGACCGACACCGGGTCGATGCCGTTCTTGACGATCATCGAGAACGGCGAGTCGGTCAGGATGGACTGCCCGACCAGGCGGTGTCGCCAGCCCACCGGGCGCCCCTGGGCATCGAGCGCGGCTTCGAGCACATGGTGGAAAGCCGGCCGGTAGTAGCCGGCCTTCATGTCGTCCTCGCGCAGCCAGACGAGCTTGACCGGTGCGCGTCCGCCGATGGCTCTGGCGATGTGCACGGCCTCCAGCTGGTAATCGGCATTCTTGCTTCCGCGGCGGCCGAAGCTGCCGCCGGCGTAGAGCATGTTGATCTTGACCTGCTCGACCTTGAGACCGAGCAAGGCAGCCACGGCCATCTGGTCGGGCGTCTGCAACTGCTCGCCATTCCAGATCTCGCATTCATCCTTGCCCAGCCGCACGACGCAGTTCATAGGCTCCATGGCGGCGTGCGCGAGGTACGGAAAATCGTAGGCGGCGCGCAGCACCTTGGCCGGCCGGGCGAAAGCGGCATCGGCGTTGCCGCTCTGGTGCGCCACCACGCCCGGCTGCTTGGCCAGTTCGTGAAAGCGCTCGAAGATCTGCTCGCTGCCCAGCTTGAATGCCTGCGACTCGTCCCACTCGATGGCGAGCGCATCCCGGCCCTTCTTGGCCGTCCAGGTGTCCTTGGCCAGCACGGCAATGCCGGTCGGAATCTGCACCACGTCCACCACGCCCTTGATGGCCTTGGCCTTCGATGCGTCGAAGGACTTCACCTTGGCGCCGAAGCGCGGCGGATGCGCGACCACGGCCGTGAGCATGCCCGGCAGGTGCACATCCTGCGTGAAGCGCGCACGGCCGGTGGTTTTTTCTGCGCTGTCCTTGCGCGGCGCGCGTTTGCCGATCAGCTTGAAATCCTTGGGGTCCTTCAGCTTGAATTCGGTCGGCACGGCCTGCTCGGCGGCAGCCCGCACGAACCGGCCGAAACGGCCCGAGCGGCCGGAGGCCGCATGGCGGATGACGCCTTCGCTGACCGTGATCTCGCCGGGCTGGACTTGCCACTGCCGTGCCGCGGCGGCCACCAGCATGGCGCGCGCCGTGGCGCCGGCCCGGCGCATCTGATCCCAGGAATTGGCCATGGCATTGCTGCCGCCCGTGCCCTGCACCGGCCCCCATTGGGTGTTGGCATAGCGCGTGGCGTCTGCGGGCGCGCCTTCCACCCGCACCTGCGACCAGGCAGCGTCCAACTCTTCGGCGACGAGGGTCGCAAGACCGGTGAAAGTTCCCTGGCCCATCTCGATGTGCTTGGAGATCACCGTCACCACGTTGTCAGTGCCGATGCGCACAAAGGCATTCGGTTCGAAGGCTTGCGCGGCCGAGCCCGTCGCCACGGGCGGCAGACCCGGGCCGGTTGCCGTCGCCGCACCGGTACCAGGCAGATAGACCGCCAGGGTCAGGCCCGCCGCACCCTGCAGGAAGCGGCGACGGCTTTCGTTCTCGATCCGGGGCGTATTCGTTGTCGTCATGGTACGCCTCCTCAAGCCAGAGCCTTGGCCGCTTCATGGATGGCGGCGCGGATGCGGACATAGGTCGCGCAGCGGCAGATGTTGCCGGCCATGGCCGCATCGATATCCGCATCGGTGGGCTTGCGGTTCTGGGTCAGCAGCGCCACGGCGCTCATGATCTGGCCGGACTGGCAGTAGCCGCATTGCACAACGTCCAGGCGCTGCCAAGCTTCCTGCACGGCCTTGGCGACGCGCGAGCTGTCCACGCCTTCGATGGTGACGATCTTCTTGCCAACCGCCGTGGATGCCGGCGTCGTACAGGAACGGACAGGTTGGCCGTCCATATGCACGGTGCAGGCGCCGCAAAGGGCCATGCCGCAACCGAACTTGGTGCCGGTCATCTGGAGGCTGTCGCGCAGCACCCAGAGCAACGGGGTGTCGGGATCGGCATCGACGCGGGCGGTCTTGCCGTTGATGTTAAACGTGATCATTCGGGTCTCCCTGGACAAAAGAACGCTTTGTGCATTCTCCTGGCCGCGCCGTCATCCCACTAGCTCGATCCTGCTGTTTTCTTGCCCAATTCTCCAGGGTCGCAGGGCCGATGCCCTTGCGCGGCGGTTCAGGCCGAGGCCCAGACCAGCGGGGCGTTTGCGTCATCGGTCCGCCGCCGCAAGCCTTCGATGTCGCGCTTGGGCGGCGCGCCGAAGAGGCGGCTGTATTCGCGGCTGAACTGCGAGGGGCTCTCGTAGCCGACCTGAAACGCCGCGCTCGCGGCGTCCAGGCGCTCGTTCAGCATCAAGTGCCTCGCTTCGTGCAAGCGCAGCCATTTCTGGTACTGCAAGGGGCTCATCGCGGTGAGCTGGCGAAAGTGGTGATGCAGGTTCGACGGGCTCATCTGCACGTGGGCCGCGAGCTCGTCGATGCGCAACGGCTGTGCGTAATTCGCCCTCAGCCACTCGATGGCCCTGGCGATCCGCTGGCTCTGGCTGCCCACCGAGGCAATCTGCCACAGGCGCGCCGCCTGGTCGCTCATGAGCAGGCGGTAATGGATCTCGCGCTCGATGAGAGGTGCCAGTACGGGAATGGCGGCAGGCTCGTCGAGCAGCGCCAGCAGGCGAGTGAATGGCTCCAGCAAGGCCGAGGTGACGGTGCCGAGCGCCGAGCTGCCCTCGCAGGCACGCTGGCGCGGCGGCGGCAGCCCGCTTTGCGCGATCAGATCGGCGACCACCCGCAGGTCGAGCTTGAGCCCCAGCCCGAGGCAAGGTTTCTCTGGGCTCGCTTCGAGCGCCTGCGAGCTGGCGGGGATATCGAGCGAGTTGATCAGGAAGCGCTCGGGGTCGTAGGCATACGCGCTATCGCCGACCAACAGCTGTTTCGCGCCTTGAACGACCAGCACGAGGCTAGGCTCCACCTTGCAGGAGCAAGGCTGAGTGGGTGATTCGCGCCGGAAGAGAAGAAGGTTTTCGATCGGTGTCGGCCAGTCCTCTTTACCCACAGTCCACCGCCCGATGACATCGACCAGTCTCATGTGCAGTGCACTGACCTGTCCGCCCGGGTGTCGCTCGCTCTCCTCTGGGGTAGGCATAGAGATCTCCTTGAATTCCACTGTCGACAGGATAGCTCCGGCAGGCCTGGATGTCGTTCGCAAATCCATGGATCCAGACGATCAGGCAAGAAAACCGTCGGATCAGTCTATCGCGCGATCGATCAATACGCGAAAAATAGCACCTATTCGAGCAGGAGCCGATATGTCCAACGGTACTGACAATTTCTACTAGAGCGACAAGCTGGCGGTCCAGAAGGTCGCGATCAAGAACCAATACCGGGCAACAGCTTTGATCGGCGCTTCGCGGCCCGTCCGACACGGGCCTCAGCGGCAGGCAGGCCCGCTGGGACAGGCCTAGGGCAATTCACACCACTTCAGAAAGGAGATCTTTTCATGCGCGCAACCGTAATGTATGGGGCCCGCCACGTTCGGGTGGCGAACCTGGCGGACGCCACCCTTGTCGAGCCCACCGATGCCATCGTGCGCGTCACGCGCGCCTGCATCTGCGGCAGCGACCTGTGGCCTTACCGCTCGATGGAACCGAGCGAGACCGGGCAGAGCATGGGCCACGAAGCCATCGGCGTGGTCGAGGCGGTGGGCCGCGCCGTCGCGAAGGTGAAGGTCGGTGATGTGGTGATCATGCCCTTCGCCTATTCGGACGGCACCTGCGACCTCTGCCACGAGGGCATGCACACGGCCTGCAGCCACGGCGGCTTCTTCGGCTGGGCCGGCCTCAACGGCGCCCAAGCCGAGGCGCTGCGCATCCCGCATGCCGATGGCACGCTGTACGTGCTGCCCGGCGGCGCGGACGAGGCCCTGATGGCCTCGCTGCTGACGCTGTCGGACGTGATGGGCACGGGCCACCACGCCGCGCAGGTGGCCAAGGCCGGGCCTGGCAAGACGGTGGCCGTGATCGGCGACGGCGCGGTGGGGCTGTGCGGGGTGCTGGCCGCCAAGCGCCTGGGCGCCGAGCGCATCATCCTGATGGGCCGCCATCCGGACCGTATCGCGCTGGCGCAGGAATTCGGCGCCACCGAGATCGTGCGTGAACGCGGCCAGGAGGGCGTCGAGCGCATCCGGGCCCTGAGCGGCGGCTACGGCGCGCATTCGGTGCTCGAATGCGTGGGCACCGGCGATGCCATGCAGACGGCGCTGGACATCGCGCGCCCGGGCGGCGCCATCGGGCGCGTGGGCGTGCCCCACTACAGCAGCATTTCGCCCGAGCAGACCTTCTTCAAGAACCTCCTCGTCGGCGGCGGGCCCGCGCCCGTGCGGGCCTACATCGACGAGCTGCTGCCCGATGTGCTGGAAGGCCGCATCCAGCCGGGCCTCGTCTTCGACCGGGTCATCGGCCTCGACGACATCGCCGACGGTTACCGCGCGATGGACGAGCGCAAGGCGATCAAGGTCATGGTCACGTTCTGAAGCCGCTGTTGACGGGCGTTCCCAGTGAAGAAGCGTTTGCACACCGTCGTGATCGGCTTGGCCCTGCTGGCTGCACTCGTGCTGCTGGGCGGTTGCGCCTATCTCCAGCTGCCCGAGTTCGGTGGCCATCCCGAAGGCGAGGGGCTGCAGCGGGTCCGGCGATCGTCGCATTACGCAGACGGTGAGTTCCGAAACCTCATCCCCACGCCCGTGCTGACAGAGGGGCACAGTCCGCTGTCCGTCATCGTCAGCAACCTGATGCACCCTCTGGACCACCTGCGTCCCGCGCAGCCGGTCCCGGCCGTGAAGATCGAGCTCAAGGCACTGGACAAGGCGCAAGATACGCTGGTCTGGCTCGGACACTCCTCGTTCTTCGTCCAGATCGCCGGTCGGCGCATTCTCATCGACCCCGTATTGAGCCCCTTTGCAGCGCCTCAGTCGTTCGCGGTGCAGGCGTTCGACGGCACCAATGTCTATACGGTCGATGACCTGCCCGAGATCGACCTCCTGCTGATCACGCACGACCATTGGGACCACCTGGACTACCCGACGGTGACCAAGCTGCAAGGCAAGGTCAGGCAGGTGCTGGTGGCGCTGGGGGTCGGTGCACATTTCGATCGCTGGGGTTTCGAGCCGGGCAAGGTTCGCGAGGCCGACTGGTACGAGAAGCTGGAGTTGGGCGATGGCCTCGCGGTCCATCTCGTGCCCGCGCGCCACTACTCGGGCCGCGGACTCACCCGGAACAAGACCCTGTGGACCGGCTTCGTGCTGGAGTCCGGCCAACGGCGCCTGCTGTTCAGCGGCGACACCGGCTATGGCCCCCACTTCAAGGAGATCGGCCAACGCTTTGGCAGCTTCGATCTGGCAGCGCTCGACATGGGGCAGTACGACCCGCGCTGGCCCCACATCCACATGACCCCGGAAGAGGCTGCGCAGGCCGCGCGGGACCTGGATGCCCGGGCCCTGATGCCGGCGCATGTGGGTCGCTTCAGCCTGGCCCGCCATGCCTGGAACGATCCCTTCGAACGCATCCGCGCCGCCAGCCGCGGCCGGCCCTATCGGCTGCTGACGCCGAGGATCGGTGAGGCCCTGCCCCTCGACGGGCATGAGCCGGGATTCCCGCCCTGGTGGCAGGAGACACAGCAGGCCGCCGCTGCGGCCTCCGCCCCGGAGGGCCAATCAGCCGAGGCTGAGTGAAAACATGAAGCACAGCTTGAAGGCATGCCTCCCGCCAGCCCTGCTGCGAGGCTGACCAAGGCCACCGCGCGCGTGAAGCGATGCTTTCCCCCGAAAGAGAAAAATGCTCAGACTTCAAGCCCAAACCGTTATGATCCTCCTCGCGGCGGCCTTGAGCGCCACCGGCTCAGCCGCGTCTGCTCCTTCATCCCAGCCAACTGCCATGCCTGCCAAGCCTTCGTCTTCGCCGGCTGCCACGCCCGCAAAGCCCACCCGTGGCCGCGCGGGCCAGGTCGTCGGTACCGTGGTGCGGTTTTCCGCCGGATCGACCTCGGTCGAGGTCACGATCGACCAGGACAATCCGGCGGTGCGTGACCTCCTCTCGATGCTCCCGCTCACCCTGAAGCTGGAGGAATACAACGGACGGGAGAAGATCGGCTACCTGCCGCGCAAGCTCAAGCTCAACGGATCCCCCGGCTCCGACCCCGAAGACGGTGACCTCATTTACTTCGTGCCATGGGGCAACATCGGCTTCTACTACAACACCGCCGGCATCGGGTACTCGGATCTGACGATCCATCTCGGTGTCTACAAGGCGACGCTTGAGCAACTCAACCGTCTCGAGGGCCGGCCTGTCACCATCGAGATCGTGCACTGATACGCCATTCGTCGGACCTGCGAGGGCGCGTTGGAGAGCACCGCATGCTCAACGGTCTGATTGAAGTTGGTCTTGGATTTGTGAACGATGCGCTTCGCGCACCGGCCGGCTTGCCGTGGACAACGCTACGCGTTGCACACCGCGCCGCCCTTCGCCCACAAGCTCCACAGCCTCCCACCACCATCTATGAGACTTGAACTGAAAAGATTCAAGCTCTATAGGGACGACAACTATTCTGCCGCGGGGGACTCATAGGGCCTATGAGCCCTCTTCATGAATGAAGCCCAAAGGGTCGAATACATTCACTGAGAGGGGATGATTCCGCTCAATAGAGAAAAGCGGCTGCGGGCGAAAAGAGCGATGCCAGCAGCCTCAAATACACCTTTTACAGGAGACAAACATGAAATCGGTTCTGAAGGCACTTGGCGCTGCCGGGGCTGCCGGCGTGGCAGCATTCACTTTCGGCACTGCCACGGCGAAGGACATCACCATCGCCTATGTGGCCAACAGCATGCAGTTCCCCTACGACGCGGCGCTGGCCAAGGGCTTCCAGGCCGCCGCCAAAGAGCTCGGCATGAAGGCCGTCGTGCTCGATCCGCGGCACAGCGTCGAGAAGCAGGGCAACGCCATCGACGACCTGATCGCGCAGAAGGTGGATGGCATCACCGCCATCGTGACCGACTCCGTGGTTGCGCGCACCTGGGTAGACCGCGCCGCGGATCACGGCATTCCGTTCGTCGCATCCGCTGTTCAGGTCGGCGATCCGGACAAGGTTCCGCTGCGCCAGGTTTACCCGAAGCTTTCCGCGCTGGTCACGACAGACGATGTCCTTGCTGGCCAGAGGGCCGGCGAGTTGGCCGCAACACTGCTGCCTAAGGGCCGCACCGCCAAGATAGGCATCGTCGAAGGCGCACCGGGATTCGCCGTCGTGCGCCAGCGCACCCAGGGGTTCCGCGCAGCACTTGACAAGGCCAAGATCAAGTACGAGATCGTCGCTGCGCAGCCCACTGACTGGACGCCCGAGAAGGGTCAGGCGGTTTGCCAGAACATCCTTACGGCCCATCCAGATCTCGATCTGCTCTTCAGCCAAGCCGACGACATGGCCATCGGATGCTCTCGGGCAATCCGCTCGGCAGGGTCCAAGGCGAAGCTGATCGCCACGGGCGGTGGCTCGCGACTGGGCAACGAGGCCATCAAGACTGGGGAGCTCGATGGCTCCGTCTGCACCAACCCCGAAACCATCGGGCGGCTCGCGGCCAAGGCTCTGCACGACGCGATCACGAACAAGAACACGCCCAAGGCGCGGTTCATCACCTACGACATCCCTGCCATCACGAAGGCCAACCTGCATCAGTGCTCGGCCAACTGGTGATTTTCACAGGACCGCCTGAAGCGGCACTCAGCGGACCTTTCTGGTGATGCAGAACAGCGCAATCGCGCCCCCTGCAGGACCAGAGGCCGCCGGCACCCACGCCCGGATCCGCGACGCGCTGCCGCTAGAAGGCTGCGCCGGAGCCGCGATCCGGCTCCCTCCCCGGGGATAGCCAACAGCCTCGCGTCGATCCGATTGCCCTGAGCCAGGGCAATGCGGATGGTCGTCTCCAGCTGTCGTTTGTCATTCCAACCATCGCCGGTTCGATGGGCACGACGAGTGCCGCCGGTAAGCTTTGCCCAAAAAAACTGAGGAGTCAATGATGAAAACCAACCGGAAGCTCAATTTCAATAAGTACGCAGTACCGATGTTTGCCGCAGCCGCCCTGAGTCTAGGATCGGCTGGCGCCCACGCCCTGGACTTCGGCGGCTACGTACGCATCGGGCCCGGCGAGAAACAGAACACCGCGGGCGACGACAAACGCTGCTTCGACGGCCACATAATGAGCGGGGGTGGCCACTTCCGTCTGGGCAACGAGTGCGACACCTACGGCGAGTTCACCTTCAGCCAAGGCGGCAAGGCCGGCGATGTCGAATACCAAGCCGTGCTGATGCCGAGCTTCTATCGGCCCGGCTCGGACATCGGCAGCACGAGCCTCGGACTTGCTCAGATGTACCTTTCGGCCAAGGGCTTCGATTTTGCGCCTGAACAGAGCTTCTGGATGGGCCGGCGCTACTACAACCGCGCAGCGGTTCACTTCGGTGATTTCTTCGTCGTCAACATGACCGGCACCGGCGCGGGCGTGGAGGGAATCAAGGTGGGCTCGGGCGGGCTTGGCTTGGCGGTTTTCCGCGATGGCGACAACAGCAACACGAGCGCCCCGAACATCAATCCGCTCACCCGGGTGAATGCCGACCTGACCAAGCTGAAGACCAACCCCGGCGGCGAGCTGAGGGTCACGGCAGCCTACACCAAGGGCACGGGCGTCGCCGGATCGACGGGTTCCGGCATCAGTCTCCAGCACGACCAGACCGGCGTGCTCGGCGGCGACAACACGCTCTGGGCGCAATATTCCCAGGGGTCCACCGGCCTGAACATGGGCAATGGCAATCCGACGGACGCTTCATCCATGAAGCGGTGGCGACTGGTGGAAAGCCTGCTGTGGAAGACCGGCCCGCTGACCAGCCAGGTGATGCTGATGGTCGGCAAGGAAGACCTGACCGCCCTCACGAGCCAGTCCTTCACCTCCGTAGGCGGCCGGGTGGCGTACGCCTTCACCAAGAACTTCAAGCTGCAGGGCGAGATCGGCGTCGCCTCGAACAAGCCGGACGGGGCACCGACGCAACGGCTGACGAAGATGACGATCGCACCGACGCTGACTGTGGGACCGAACTACTACGACCGACCGGAGCTGCGTTTCTACGTGACCCGCTTCAACTTCAACGATACCTATCGGGCAGCTGAAGCTGGCCTGACCCGCAAGAGCAGGACTGTGGCGGGCTTCCAGGCCGAAATCTGGTTCTGACCACGAACCACATCCGCCATAGAGGGCCTCCTTCATAGGCGGCAATCGGTTTTCTGGCACGCTACTCCAAACCGATCTTATCGGGGCCTCGTGCCCCGATTCTTTGCGCGCCCAAGCAGCATGGCCTCAAAGGAAGATTGGCGACTCTGCACCCCGTCCTGCGCTCCCTGTGCGACTTCATGATGCATTCAGGCCTGCTTACCGTCGAAGCCAGAAAAGTCGACTGGATCGCCCCCAGGGCGAGGCGAATAATTCCCTAAATCCCTTCGCCGTCACGATGCGAAGCATTCGCAGCAGTTGCGCTGGCGTCTTTCCAGCCCCAATAGACAGGACTTCAGAGATGACTCAATCCAAACCGCATGCAGTTGAAACCCACGGCCAATCCGTGTACCCGCGCATCGGCCTCTTCATCGACGGTGCGTGGATCTACGACCACCAATCCCGCCAGGAAGTGAGGAACCCAAGCAACGAGGAGGTTCTCGCCACTGTCCCTCAGGCCAGCGCCGACGACCTCGAGCGTGCAGTGAATGCGGCGGCACGCGGATTTCTGACTTGGCGTGACACGGCGCCTGAGGAGCGCGTGGCCATCATCCGCAAGGCGGTGGGTCTGCTGCGAGAGCGCGCCGAAACCGTTGCCCAGATCATCACGTTGGAAAACGGCAAGACCCTCGCCGACGCGCGCGCCGAGGTGGAGCGGTCAGCGAGCTTCTTCGACTGGGATACCGCGGAATCCCTGCGCAACTACGGGATGATCGTGCCAGGGGAGCCGCAGATGCAGAAGTTCATCCTGCGCCAGCCCATCGGACCGGTGGCCGCGTTCACCCCCTGGAACGTGCCGCTCAGCTCCCCGTCCCGCAAGCTCAGTGGCGCGCTCTCTGCCGGCTGCTCCATCATCCTGAAGGCGGCCGAGGAAACTCCTGGCGCCGCATGCGCTCTGGTCCAGTGCTTTGCCGATGCCGGATTGCCCGACGGTGTGCTCAACCTGGTGTTCGGCAACCCCGGCCACATTTCGTCCACGCTCATCGCTTCGCCGGTGACGCGCTTGGTGACGCTCACAGGCTCCGTGAACGTCGGCAAGCACCTGACGCAACTGGCGGCCGCGGCCATGAAGCCCGTACTGATGGAACTTGGTGGCCACGCACCCGTGCTGGTTTGCGCCGACGTGGACGCATCCGCGGTCGGCCGGCTGGCAGCAAGCGGCAAGACGCGCGTGAACGGCCAGATCTGCGCCTCACCCTCGCGGTTCATCGTCCATCGCGATGTCTACCAGGAGTTCGTCGCCGCGTTCGCCGACGCGGCAAAGAACATACGCGTGGGCGACGGCTTCGCGCCCGATGTCCAGATGGGGCCGGTCGCGAGCGCCCGGCGACTGGCCGCCATGCAGTCGCTGGTGGATGACGCCAAGCGCCGCGGAGCTCGCGTGGCAGCCGGAGGCCACCGGATTGGTGAGCGTGGCTACTTCTTCGCACCCACCGTGCTGGCCGACGTGCCGCTGAATGCGGATGCCATGACGATGGAGCCGTTCGGACCCGTGGGCGCCTGCGTGCCAGTGGCCGACCTGGAAGAGGGCATCGCGCTGGCCAACTCGCTGTCGGTCGGCCTGGCCGGCTACGCATTCACGAACTCGCTCGAAGAAGCCGAACGGATCGGCAGGTGCCTGGAGTGCGGTGTGCTTTCGATCAACCATTTCGGCGCGGGCGATGCGGACGTACCTTTCGGTGGCGTCAAGGAAAGCGGCATCGGGCGCGAGGGCGGACCGAACAGCCTCGACGCCTACACGGTGACCAAGACAGTGCTACAGCGGACCTGGCGCGTCTAGGCCGCGCACTGAGGCGGCCACCCCCCAGATGGCGGATTTTTCACCGCGCCTAACAACACTTTTTTTCAGGAGACCATGATGACATTCGCGACCCGGCACACCCGCTCCCGCTCACCCGCCGCGAGCGAGGCGGTGGG